>JACQGG010000196.1 GCA_016199665.1 Acidobacteriota bacterium
CTCCGCACTCCGCCTTCTGCCTTCCGCCTTCTGCCTACTGCTTCCCTTGAGCGCCTGCCCGGATTCGTGGTGAAACTGCTGATCGCAACGTCCAATCGCGGAAAGTACCGGGAGTTTGCCGAACTTCTTGCTCTGACCGGCGTGGAGCTCTGCTCGCTCGCAGAATTTTCCGGCCTGCCCCCCGCTGTGGAAGATGGCGGCAGTTTTGCCGAGAACGCACGTCGCAAGGCTGAGCATTATCACCGGCTGACATCTTTACCGGCCGTGGCTGACGATTCCGGGCTGGAGGTTGACGCATTGAGCGGCGAGCCCGGAATTCGCTCAGCCCGATACGCGGGGCCGAATGCGAGCGACAGAAAAAACATTGAAAAGCTGCTGCTGCGGTTGGAGCGGGCGGAGGGTGGCGGACCGGGGACAGCAGGCAGCAGGCAGCCTGACCGGCGGCCGACAGAACCGATGCCGGAAATTTCCGGCTACAAGCTGCTGTCGCGCGCGCGCTTTGTCTGTGCGCTCAGCCTGTTTGTTGGGGGTCGTGAGCTTATTTCATCTCAAGGTCTGTGCGAAGGATTTATCACGTCTCAAGCCAAGGGCGACAACGGCTTTGGTTACGATCCGGTATTCTTCGTTCCGTCCGCGCAACAAACCATGGCGGAGTTGGATTCCGCCCTCAAGAATCAAATCAGTCATCGCAGTCTGGCCGTGCGCCCCTTGCGACGTTTCCTGCTGCAGAATCCGGAAATTCGCTCATCATGAATTGGGCTTTGCCACGCAAGCATCCCCCTTCGCCATTCCTCACTCCCGACTCTCCATTCCGCATTCCGCAATCCGCGTTCCGCATTCCCAAAATCCCTGCCCAAAATCCCTGATTGAATGTTGTCGTCCTAGAATATAGAGTTGAATTGTATGCAAATGAAAATCGAACTGGAGGATCTGTCTCAGGTCCGCAAGAAGCTGACGGTGGAAATTCCCCAGGAGGAAACCCAGCGGGTTTACGAAGAAGTGTCGAAGAGAATCGCGTCGGTGGCGCGCATTCCCGGTTTTCGTCCCGGCAGAGCCCCTATGGGGCTGGTCCGCAGCCGCTTCAAGAACGAAATCAAGGACGAACTGATCCACGATCTCCTCCCCAAGTCTTACGACGAAGCGGTCAAGTCCAGAGATCTGAAGCCGCTCGCCCTGCCCCAGATTCAGAAGCTTGAATTTCAACCCGGCCAGCCACTGCATTACGAGGCGGTTTTCGAAGTGAGGCCCGAATTTCAGTTGGGCAGTTACCGCGCCTTGAGCTTGCAAAAAAAGGTCTCGCCCGTCACAGCCGAGGAAGTCGACGCCGTGGTTGCCCGGTTGCGAGAAGGGCTGGCGAAGTTTGTCCCGGTGGACGGCGACGGCCGCCCAACCCGCAGCGGCGATCAACTGAGCATCGATATTGAGGGCACTTATATTGAGAAGGGAACCGGCCAACCGGCGGCAGACGCGTCTCTGAACGAGCAGGCGGTGTCGCTGGCGCTGGACGACGCCGGCACTCTCCCTGAATTCAATGACAGCCTCAAGGGCGCCGCAGTCGGAGAAACGCGTGAGTTCACCGCCAGCTATCCGGACGACTTTGCGCGGAAGGATCTGGCCGGCAAGTCAGTCCGGTACCGAGTCACGGTGCGGGCTGTCAAGGAGAAAATACTTCCCGAACTGAACGATGAGTTTGCCAGGGAACTCGGACTGGCATGCGACACTCTGGAACAAGTTTACACCAAGGTGAGGCAGGATCTGGAGCATCAGCGCGAGCACCAGATGCAGAACTCGCTTCAGGAGCAGGCCGTGGACCAGTTACTGGAACGGAACCCTTTCGAGGTTCCCGAGGTCCTGATAGAAGAGCGCGTGGAGCAAAAGCTGCAGCAGGTGGCGTATGATCTTGCGCGGCGCGGTCTGGACATTTCCCGCGGAGGCGTGAACTGGCAGAAGATACGCGAAGAAATGCGGCAGGCGAGTGAGCGCGAAGTCCGCGCCGCGCTGATCCTGCATCGAGTTGCCGCAGCGGAGCGCCTGGAGCCGGACGAGGACGAAGTCGATCAAGAGCTGGAGCGGATTGCGAAAGCGCGCGGAGAGACCCTTGAGAAAGTGGCGCTCCAGTACGAGAAGGAAAATCGCATGGAGCAACTCCGGGACCGGGTGAAGTCACGCAAAGCCATGCGCTGGCTTCTGGATCAGGCAGACATTCAAGAGGTGTCACCATGACCTTGATTCCCATGGTGGTCGAGCAGACTAATCGGGGCGAACGCGCCTACGACATATATTCGCGCCTGCTGAAAGACAACATTATTTTTCTCGGAGCACCCATCGACGACACCCTGGCCAACGTTGTGACCGCGCAGCTTCTGTTTCTGGAGGCGGAGGACCCGGAGAAAGAGGTCTCCCTGTACATCAACTCCCCCGGCGGCTCGATCACCGCGGGGATGGCCATCTATGACACCATGCAGTTCATCAAGAACGATGTCATCACCTACTGCATCGGGCAGGCCGCCAGCATGGCGGCGCTGCTGCTTGCCGCCGGATCCCCGGGAAAGCGCTTCGCGCTCCCCAATTCGAGAATCCTGATTCACCAGCCTTCCATGGGCGGGCTTTCCGGCCAGGCCACCGACATTGACATTCACGCGCGGGAGATCCTGCGGTTGCGGGAAGTCACCAACCGCATCCTTGCGGCTCACACCCGGCAGCCGGTCAAGAAAATCGAATCGGACGTGGAGCGGGACTTCATAATGACGGCGGCGCAGGCGAAGGAATATGGTATAATTGATTTGGTTGTTTCCAAGCGGGAGTAGAACGAGCCGGGTCATGCCGAGTGCCAATCCAGTCCAAGTGGGGGCCCATTGAAAAAAGACGGCGAAGACATACTGCGATGCAGCTTCTGCAACAAGAGCCAGAATGACGTCAAGAAGTTGATCGCGGGGCCAACCGTTTTCATCTGCGATGAGTGCGTGGATGTCTGCAACGAGATCATTTCGGATGACATTACCCAGGAATCTGCCACCGTCCGGGACAGCCTCCCCAAGCCGAACGACATCAAGGATTTTCTGGACCAGTACGTCATTGGTCAGGAGATTTCCAAGAAGAAGCTCGCCGTCGCGGTCTACAATCATTACAAGCGCATCAAGATTGGTCGGCGCCGGCATCAGGATGTGGAACTCTCCAAGAGCAACGTTCTTTTGATCGGTCCGACCGGCACCGGCAAGACCCTCATGGCGCAAACGCTGGCGCGCATGCTCAGTGTCCCGTTCGCCATCGTGGACGCCACGACGCTGACCGAAGCCGGCTATGTCGGCGAGGATGTGGAAAACATCATCCTGAAACTGCTCCAGGCGGCGGGCGGGGACAAGGACCGATGCATGCAGGGAATTATTTACATCGATGAAATCGACAAGATCTCGCGCAAGGACGAAAACCCTTCTATTACTCGAGACGTCTCCGGCGAGGGCGTGCAGCAGGCGCTGTTGAAGATTCTGGAAGGCACGGTGGCCAATGTCCCGCCCCAGGGAGGCCGCAAGCACCCCCACCAGGAGTTTGTCCAGATCGACACGACCAACATCCTGTTCATTTGCGGCGGCGCATTTGTGGGCCTGGACAAGATCATCCGCAAACGTTTGGGAAGAAATTCGCTGGGCTTTCGGGCGAAACTGGCCGAAAACAAATGGAAGGCGGAAGATTCCAATATTTTGAGCCAGGTTCTTCCCGAAGATCTGATAAGATACGGGTTGATCCCGGAGTTCGTGGGACGCCTGCCGATTCTGTGTTCCCTTCATGAACTGGACCGCCAGGCGTTGATTGACATTCTGACCAAACCGAACAATGCTCTGGTACGGCAGTATCAGAAAATGTTCGATTTTGAGAACGTTTCTTTGAAGTTTTCCGATGATGCGCTGCAGGCCATCGCGGCGCTGGCCATTGAAAGAAAGATCGGAGCGCGGGGTCTGCGGCTGATCATGGAAGACCTTATGCTGGATGTGATGTACGAGTTGCCGTCTCAGAAGAAGGTCAGGGAATTCATGATCACCAAGGAGATGGTGGAAAACAAAGAAGTCGTTTTCAAGCTCCTTGAAAAAGCGGGCTAGCCTGGGCGTGATCCCGGCCGCTGCTTCCGCGCTTCGCTGATTTCAGGTCTTCTGTTTGCATTTGGTCCCCCGGCATTGCATAAAGTAAAGGGTATGGCGCGTGACCGGGCATTCGGAATTGAAACTTTTGCCGAGATTTGGCGTCTTTAAGAGATGAATATTCTAAATTCCAGTCCGCTCAGACACCCCTGATGAAAACAAACCCGAGAGGATTACTACCAGAATGACCAGTTTTGAAGCCAAAGAGGTGGCGCGGTATCCCATGGTCCCGATCCGGGACGTGGTGGTGTTTCCCTATATGATGGTGCCTTTCGTGATCGGCCGGCCGTCCTCCGTGCTGGCGCTGGAAAAGGCGCTGCAGGGAGACAAGAAGATCTACCTGGCAACACAACTGGACGCATCCGTTGACGATCCCAAGCCGAAGGACATTTATTCCGTTGGGACCATTGCCAACATCGTTCAGAGCCTCAGGCTGCCTGACGGCAACATCAAGGTCCTGGTGGAAGGAGTCCAGCGAGCCCGAACGCTCAACATCACCATGGGCGAAGGATACGTGCTGGCCGAGGTGGAAGCCGAGAAAGTGCTCGTCGGCGCGCGGGCCAAGGAATCGGTGCTCACCAAGCGCCTCAACAACCTGTTTGAGCAGTTTGCCAAACTCAATCCCAACATCAACTATGACACGATCATGCAGGCGGCGCGCAGCACAGATCCGGACCGGCTGGCGGACACCATCGCCGCCAACCTGCCCGTGTCCCTGGAAGAAAAGCAGACGCTGCTTGAGATCTTTGATCCGGTGGAGCGAATTGAAAAGATCAATGAGCTGATCGAGGTCGAGATTGAGAAGATCAAGATGGACAAGAACATTCAGGGCCGGGTGCGCAAGCAGATGGAGAAAGCGCAGCGCGAATACTACCTGAATGAAAAGATCAAAGCGATTCAGAAGGAGTTGGGCCGCAGCGAAAAAAGTGAAATCGACGAACTGAAGAAAAAGGTCGAAGATGCTCACATGCCCAAGGACGCCTACGACAAGGCGGTGAAGGAAATCCAGCGTCTGGAAATCATGCCTCCGATGTCGGCCGAATCTACCGTCTCGCGCACCTATCTGGACTGGCTGATTGCCATGCCGTGGGACAAGAGAAGCCGCGAGGTCAAGGACCTGAAGCGAGCCGAGCAAGTTCTGGAAGAAGATCATTATGGCCTGGACAAGGTCAAAGAGCGAATTCTGGAGTTCCTGGCGGTGCGGTCGCTAGTAAGAAAACCGCAGGGATCCATCCTTTGTTTTGTGGGGCCCCCGGGAGTCGGCAAAACTTCGCTGGGGAAGTCGATCGCCCGCGCCACGGGGAGAAAGTTCGTCAGGCTGTCCCTGGGCGGAGTCCGGGATGAGGCGGAGATCCGCGGCCACCGCCGGACCTATATCGGTGCGCTTCCAGGCCAAATCATTCAGATGATGAAGAAGGCCGGGACCCGGAATGCGGTTTTCGTGCTGGACGAAGTGGACAAGATGAGCATGGACTTCCGCGGGGATCCGTCCGCCGCCCTGCTTGAGGTTCTCGACCCGGAGCAGAACCACGCCTTCCTGGATCATTACCTGGACACGGAATTCGACCTGTCTTCGGTGATGTTCATTGCCACGGCCAACGTGCTCCATTCGATTCCGCGTGCGCTGCAAGACCGCATGGAGGTCATCCATTTGTCCGGCTACACGGAATTGGAAAAGCTCAACATCGCCAAGAAATTTCTCGTGCCCAAGCAGCTTAAGGCGCAGGGGGTGACCGCCGAGCAATTGACCTTTACCGACGAGGCGGTCCTGGAAGTAATCCGCTCCTTTACCCGCGAGTCGGGCGTGCGCCAGTTGGAACGCGAAATTGCCAACATTTGCCGCAAGGTGGTGCGCAAGATTGTAACCAACGACGAGCGGAATTTCCGCCAGCAGGTGGATGCCGATGAAGTGCGCCAGTACCTGGGGATTCCCAAGTTCAGACCGCAACTGGCCAATCGCTCCAGCGAGGTGGGTCTTGCCACGGGTCTTGCCTGGACCGATGTCGGGGGAGAGGTTCTGATGACCGAGGCCACGTCAATGGAGGGCAAGGGTGACTTGACGCTCACCGGCAAGCTGGGTGAGGTAATGCAGGAATCGGCCAAAGCCGCAATTTCTTATGTGCGCTCGCGGGCCTCGCTGTATGGTTTGACGAAGGATTTTTACAAGCTGCTGGATTTGCATGTCCACATCCCGGAAGGCGCCATTCCCAAGGACGGGCCTTCGGCGGGAATTACGATGGCGACGACCATCGTCTCGGCGCTGACCAAGATTCCGGTGCGCAAAGACGTCGCCATGACGGGCGAGATCACGCTGCGTGGGAAGGTGCTGCCCATTGGGGGCGTGAAAGAAAAGCTGCTTGCCGCCCACCGGGCGGGGATTACGCGCATCATCCTTCCCAAAGAGAATGAAAAGGATTTGCGCGACATTCCTCCGGCGGTGCTGGAACAGCTGACCATCCATCTGGTGGAAACCATGGATGAAGTCCTTGATTTGTCGCTGGAAAAGCCGTTAAATCTTGCGATGCTGAAGGAGAAAAAATCGGAAGAATACACGCCCGGCGTGGAGCACAAGAATCTGCCGAATCCGAACGAATCAATTACTCACTGAGCCTGGACCGGCGGGACGCGAGCCGCCGTCGATTCCGTCTCGGTGTCGTGAATGAACCGTACCGTCATAGAGAACGCGAAGGAACAACACATCCCCTAGAGCACGGCGCCCCTTGAGGTCTGCTGGATCGTCTAGCCTTACGGTTGGGCTGGGGTTGTATGAGTACACTGCCTGCGTCAGCGCAGTTTTTCCCGTTGACCACATTGATCTGAAGCTGGCGGGCGCGCCGCGGCCGGCTTCTCGGCGTTGGTAAATTTTGTGGAGAACTTTATGGCTGAAGAAAAAGAAAACGTCACCGTCAAGGAAGGGAGCGAGCCGCTCAATATCAGCGATCTCAAGGACATGAATATCCAGGCGCTGGCAAAAGTGGCCAAGGACTTAAACATCAGCGGCGCCACCGGGATGCGCAAGCAGGATCTGATATTCCAGATCCTCAAGGCCCAGACCGAGCAGAGCGGGTTGATCTTCTCCGAAGGGGTGCTGGAGACGCTGCCGGACGGATTTGGCTTTTTGCGCGCCCCCGATTACAACTACCTTCCCGGTCCGGACGACATCTACGTCTCGCCGTCGCAGATACGCAAGTTTGATCTGCACACGGGCGACACCGTCTCCGGGCAGATCCGGCCCCCCAAGGACGGCGAGCGCTATTTTGCTCTGATCAAAGTGGAAGCAATCAATTTCGAGCATCCGGACGTGGTGCGCGAGAGAATCTTCTTTGAGAACCTCACGCCCATTTATCCCAACGAGCGCTTCCTGCTGGAGACCATGCGCACCAATTTGTGCGGGCGCGTGATGGACCTGCTGACCCCCATTGGAAAAGGCCAGCGCGGCCTGATCGTGGCACCGCCGCGAACCGGCAAGACGATGCTGCTGCAAAGCATTGCCAACTCCGTTACCAAGAATCATCCGGAAGTGACGCTCATTGTGCTGCTCATCGACGAGCGGCCGGAGGAGGTCACCGATATGCAGCGGTCGGTGGAAGGCGAGGTGATCAGCTCCACGTTTGACGAACCGGCGGCGCGGCACGTTCAGGTCGCCGAAATGGTGATCGAAAAGGCCAAGCGCCTGGTGGAGCACAAGAAAGACGTGGTGATTCTGCTTGACTCCATCACTCGCCTGGCC
>JACQGG010000183.1 GCA_016199665.1 Acidobacteriota bacterium
CCCTCTCCTTAGTCCCCACCTCCCCCCCTTAACATCTCCTTCAAACCAACATATACTTTTCCCCGACCAATCACATTAGGAGGGAGAACAAATGCGCGCACCTGTATGGACCTGCCTGCTCTTCTTGATCGCCGGATGCCTCTCTTGCGGGCAGAAGCCGCAAGAAAACGTTTCTGATCAGCCGGCTCAGCCGCAGCCCGCGCCTTCCGGCCAGTCCTATGTCGGAGAACTGGAGCGGCTGGGCAGGGATGGCCAGGATATCCTCGTTCTGGGAGTCGATGCAAAGGGCTTTGAAAGGCTTTCCCTGCGGCAGAAGCAGCTCGCCTACTACCTCTATCGGGCCGCCATTGCCGGCAACGACGTCTTCACCGACCAGACACACCGGTACGCGCTGGAAATCAAGGGTTTGCTGGAACAGATTCATTTGCATTCGCAGGATCTGCCGCAGGCGACGCGAAATGCCGTCCATGACTATCTCAAATACCTATGGATTAACCACGGCCAGTACGGATCGGAATCCCACGTCAAATACGTTCCCAACGATCTGACCTTTGAAATGCTTGGCCAGGCAGCCGAGCAGGCAGCGCGCGGGGGAGCGAATTTTGATCTTGTGGCCGGAGAGACTCTGGAGCAGAAGCTGCGGCGACTCCGTCCTCACATCTTCGACGCAGCCTTTGAGCCTCTTCAGACCAACCAGAAAAAGGGCGACGACATTCTCGCCACCAGTTTTGTCAATCTTTACCCTCCCCGCATCAGTCAAGAGATGTTCGACAAACAGGTCAGCGATGAAATGAAGGGGCGCCTGAATGTCCGCTTCGACCTGGACGGCGGCAAGATAACTCCGCGGCTGTACCGGATCGGAGGAGTTTACGGCAAATACCTGGAAACCATTTCTCACTGGCTGAAGCTGGCTGTTCCGCTGGCCGAGTCGGAGGAACAGAAGAAAGGATTGGAGGCTCTGCTGGAATATTTCCGGACCGGCGATGAGAACAAGTTCCGCGAATATTCAATTCACTGGCTCAAGTCAAACACCACGATCGATTATCTGAATGGTTTCATCGAGCAGTACTATGACCCGCGGGGCGTCATCGGGCAGTTTGAAGCCAATGTCAGCTACGTTTCCGACTCCAGCCTGATCTCCCGGCTGGCGGCCAACGCCGATTATTTTGAAAAAAGGATGCCCTGGCCGGACAAGTATAAGCGGGATCGCGTGACACCCCCCGTGGCCAACGTGGTTCAGGTCATCGTGGAAACCGGCGACTCGGGCCCTACTTCGCCCGTCGCGTATAACCTTCCTAACTACGAGGATATCCGTCGCGACGCGGGAAGCAAGAACATCATCCTTTTCAACGTCGAAGCGGCGCAGTCGGCAAGAATCAAAGAGCAAACCATCCAGGAATTTTACCTCCCCAAGCATCAGGACAATTACCGCAAGTATGGAGACCTCGGGCGCCAGTGGGAGGTCTACATGCACGAGGTCATAGGCCACGGCTCCGGCAAGCCGGATGGCGCGCTGAAGGCCGATCCCAGAACCTTGATCGGGCGCGCTTATTCCGCGCTGGAAGAATGTCGCGCCGACCTGATCGCGCTGTACCACATCCTGGATCCAAAGCTGGCCGAAATCGGGGCATTCAGCGCCGCCGAGCAAAGAAGAGTCGCCGAAGCGCAGTACATCGGCTACCTGCAGGGAAACATGAACCGCTATCGATCGCTTCAGGACGACATCGTCCGGGAAGCCCACCGGAAAGGACGCGAACTGGTGCTGCGGTATCTGGTGGAAGGCGGCGAGACAGGAGGCAAGGACTTTGGAGTGAAGGTGGTGCAGGTCAACGGGAATTACTACGCTGAAATCACCGACCTGGACAAAGCGCACCAGGGAGTCGCCGAGATACTGAACCGGCTGCAGACGATCAAATCAAGCGGGGATGCCGATGGCGCCACAAGGCTGTTTGATCGCTTCGGCACTCGGATCAACGTGGCCTGGAGAGACAATATCAAACAGCGCGCCGCCAAGGTTAAGATTCCGCGGGAAGCCGCCTTCGTTTTCCCGCAGCTTGTCCCGGTACTGAAGGGCGATGAGATCGTGGATGTCCTTCTGGAAACCCGGGAGGACCTGACTGTACAGCAGCTTCGCTTTTCGCGCTGGCAATTCAATACCGAACTTTGGCCGGAAAAGTAGAAGGCAGCAGGCAGCCTGGCTTGGAAGACGCCGTGAGTGCCGCCCGATCCTTTGTCGTTGCCCGTTGAACCTCAAGTGTTGAACCTGGCCTGCCGCCTTCCGCTTACTGCCTTCTGCCTTCACTGCCCTACTTGCCACCGCCTGTTGTTTTCACGATAGAATCATCGCATGCAATTGAGCGACCTGTTCACCATTGCTCTGCTGGTGCTGCTGGAAGCGGCGCTGAGCGCCGACAACGCCCTGGTTCTTGCAGTCATGGTTCTGCCTCTTCCCAAGCAGCAGCACAAGAAGGCGCTGCGTTACGGGATCATTGGCGCCTTCGTCTTCCGCATTACCTCGATTGCTTTCGCCGCCTATCTCATCAATTTTCACCTGGCCAAGCTCTTGGGCTCGCTTTATCTCTTCTACCTGCCCTTCAGGCACTTCTTTGTCCGGCCGGAATCTGAAGAACATCGCTACATTCGCCCCGCCAGGGCCATGCTGGGCTTGAGCATTTTCTGGAGCGTGGTGGTGCGAGTCGAACTGACCGACATTGTCTTCGCAATCGACTCGATACTGGTGGCTATTGCGATGTCCAAGAAACTCTGGGTCATCATTACCGGAGGCATTTTGGGAGTCATCGCGATCCGGATGGTCGTCGGCAGGCTGCTCGACGTCATTCAGAGGTATCCGGCCGTGGTGGACGGCGCCTACGTCATCGTCGCCTGGGTCGCGGTGAAGCTGCTGGTGGACTTCCTACACAGCATTCAGTGGATTCGCTGGGAGATCCCCCAGTGGTTCTCGCTCGGCCTGATCGCGCTGATCTTTGGCGGCAGCCTGATCTACGCGCGGCACAAGACGCTTGCCACGGCAAAGCAGATTTGAACTTCTGCCGGTAGGGGGAAGCCTTGGCAGGAGTTATCACCTATGCTACGATTTCTCCTGTTTGAACAATTTGCCTGCCGAAGCTGCTCGCGACATCCTGAATGTGAGAAGGGCAGCGCGGGGGAACCGACGTTCCGCTTGCAGAGCGGGGCCGGGGCGAATCACAAAAGTTTCCCGAAGGTGGAATTTTTTGGAGAGGACACTTCCCGTCCGAGCCCGTCAGCTAACCTCGTAGGCTTGAAGGAAGGGCAATTACGCTGCGTGTGGGATTTGTAAGGACACTGCGGGCGTCTGCTTGGACGCCCTCTCGTGTTCCGGCGTAGATCAGGGAAACAAAGGGGGTGTTTTTGCCGCCTCCCTGTCCCCGCATCACCCCTTCCGGCAGGGATTTCGACCCGGAATGAAGACTTACCTGATGAATTTCGGCTGCTGGACACTCTTCTTCCTGGTGATCTGCCTTCAAGCCTGCGCCCGCCAGGAAAACAAGGCCAACAAAGTCACGTTGATTCTGGGATCCTACACGGCCCCGCGCGAGGTTTATGGGAAAGCCATTCTACCGATGTTCAAAGACTACTGGAAGAAGCGGACCGGGCAGGATGTCCAATTCCAGACATCTTATCAGGGCAGCGGCGCGCAGGCCCGAGCTGTTGTCGGCGGGTTTGAGGCCGATGTTGCCGCTCTGGCGCTTGCCGAGGATATCGACCGGATTGCAGAGGCTGGACTGATCACCCACGACTGGAAGGCTGACTCCCATGGCGGCATGGTAAGCCGTTCCATCGTGGTTATCGCAGTGCGCAGGGGAAATCCGAAAGGCATACGCGACTGGCCCGATCTGGCTTTGCCGGGATTGAACATCCTGACGCCGGACCCGAAAACATCCGGCGGCGCCATGTGGAACATCAATGCCATTTACGGCGCCGCGCTTCGCGGATTTGCCGGAGTCGCCGGAGGCGACGCCGCGGCGGCCAGGGGGTTCCTCAAGAGCGTCTTTCGTAACGTCTCCGTCATGGACAAGGGCGCCCGCGAGTCCCTTACCACTTACGAGAAAGGCATAGGCGACGTGGCCATCACCTATGAAAACGAAGTGCTGATCGGCCGCGCGGCGGGACAGCCCTACGAGTATGTGATTCCACGATCCACCCTCCTGATCGAGAATCCGGCGGCCGTGGTGGACAAGTATGCGGACAAGCATGGCAGCCGGGACGTGGCGGAGGCCTTCGTGGATTTTCTCTCCCATGAGGAGGCTCAGCGGGCCTATGCGAAATACGGCCTGAGGCCGGTCAACCCGGAGGTGGCGCGGGAGACTGAATCGCAATTTCCGCCGGTGGACGATCTTTGGAAGATAGACTTTCTTGGCGGCTGGAAAAAGGTGATCTCGGAGCTTTACGGCCCGCAGGGCATGTTTACGCAAGTACAGCGGGAGCTGCAGGCATCGAAATGAGTCAGACAAACATGTATTTGCCGCAACCCGCGGCGGATTCCCGCTCCCTGCCGTGGGGTCGATGGGGCTTGCGCGTCTCCGCCGTCAGTTACCTCGGCATCATGATCGTGCTGCCGGTCTCTGCCATCCTGCAGAGCGCGCTGCGAGATGGACCGGCCGCATTTTGGACCGAGATCACAGATCCAGTGGCCTTCGCCGCGCTTAAGCTCACCCTTGGCACGGCCGCCGCCGCAACCCTGATCAACGCGATAATGGGGACGCTGACGGCCTACGTTCTGGTGCGCTGCGAGTTTCGTGGCCGGCAACTGCTCAACGCTCTTGTCGATATGCCGTTTGCAATGCCCACACTCGTCACCGGCGTGATGCTGGTCGTGCTGTACGGCCCGCAGCGCGCGCTCGGGGCCTTGCTGGAATCGAACGGCGTGAAGCTTATTTTCGCGCCTCCCGGTATTATCCTGGCGCTGCTTCTGGTGACCTACCCGTTTGTAGTTCGCGCCGTACAGCCGGCGCTGATGGAGCTGGAAACAAATCAGGAAGAGGCCGCCCTCACCATCGGCGCCGGCCGGTGGGTCGCCTTCTACCGGATTGTTCTCCCGACCATCGCGCCGGCCATCGTTACAGGTTCTCTCTTGAACTTCGGTCGCGCAATCGGCGAGTTCGGCGCCATCATCGTAGTCGCCGGCAACATTCCGGGCCGGACGCTGACGGCCGCGGTGCACGTTTTCGGGCAGATTGAGTCGCAAAACCAGCGCGGGGCCGCCGCCATGTCAATCCTTCTCCTGGCGCTCTCGTTTGCGCTGCTGCTGGCAGTGGATTGGATGCAGCACCGCAAAAAGGTTCCTGATGTCGAAGTCTGAAAAGGCAAGCTCCGCCGCGTCGCCCCGGGTCAGACGCAGCCGGGGTGAGCGGGTTCTCATCGGCGCTGCGGTTGTGTACGCGGCCGCGCTTTTGTTGGGCCCCCTGATCGCCGCCGTGTGGGGAAGCTTGTCGGAAGGATTGGCGGCTTTTGTACGCGAAATCACGACCCGCGATGCGATAACCGCGCTTCGGCTGACGGTGATTTTGGCGGCGGCGGCAACAGCCATCAACACCGTGTTCGGACTCTGCATCGCCTGGGTGCTGGTGCGCGATAAGTTCCAGGGACGACGGATCGTCAATGGTCTGGTGGATTTGCCGTTTGCCGTCTCGCCGGTCATCGCCGGCTTGATGCTGATCCTGCTCTTTGGCAGGGGCGGATGGCTGACTTCGATTACCGACTCCATGGGGGTGAAAGTCGTTTTCGCCACCCCAGGAATGCTGCTGGCCACGGTTTTTGTCACCTTGCCGTTCGTCATCCGCGAGGTGATGCCGGTACTGGAGCAGATTGGGACGGCGCAGGAGAGCGCGGCCTATACCCTGGGCGCAAGTTCATGGCAGGCGTTCTGGCACGTGACGCTGCCGTCGATTCGCTGGGGGCTGCTCTACGGCGTATCCCTCACCTTTGCCAGGGCACTGGGTGAGTTTGGCGCGCTGCTGGTTGTGAGTGGTGGAATCAGCGGTCTGACGGAAACGTCGACCTTGTTCATCTTTCGCTCGCTGGACGACCGCAATTATGTTGCAGCTTACGCCACAGCGCTGGTGCTTGCCTTCCTGTCATTCAGCGTCCTGATACTCATGGAGTTCTTCAAGAGCCGCCGCTGAAGTAACGGCGGCGCAAAGCGCCAATGTCGATTGTTCTCGATCGAATAACCAAGCGGTACGGAAAGCAGTTAGTCGTAGACCGCATCTCTCTGGAGATCGCGGAGGGCGAACTTTTCGTGCTGCTCGGTCCCAGCGGGAGCGGCAAGAGCACCGTTCTTCGAATCATCGCCGGCCTGACATTGCCTGACCAGGGTCGCGTCCTGCTCAGCGGCCGCGACGTTACTTCGTTGCCGCCCCAACGGCGCGGCACCGGCTTCGTCTTCCAGAACTATTCCATTTTTCGGCACATGACCGTCGCCCAAAACATCGAGTTCGGTCTAAAAATCCGAAAAATCCGGGCGGCGGAGCGCCGGCAAAAGCGGGAAAGCTTGTTGGAGATGGTGGGGCTGGCTGGACTGGACAATCGTCTGGCCAGCCAACTCTCCGGCGGCCAGCAGCAGCGAGTAGCGCTGGCGCGCGCGCTGGCATACGAGCCGGATGTGTTGCTGCTGGACGAGCCCTTCGGAGCGCTTGACGCAAAAATTCGATCTCAATTGCGCCGCAGCCTCAGGGAGATCCAGCAGAAGCTGCATGTGACGGCAATCCTGGTGACTCACGATCAGGAGGAAGCCTTCGAGCTGGCCGACCGCATCGGCGCCGTAGACCGCGGCCGGCTGGTGGAAGCGGGTTCCTGCCAGGCGCTCTATTCCCAACCCAGAACTCTGTTCACAGCCACATTTCTGGGTGCGGGGATGGTCCTGGTGGGACGCGCCGAACAGGGCCGGGCCCACTTTGGTCCGCTGTCGCTTCCAATCCCCGATCCTGTTCCGCACGAGGACGGCTCACGAGTCCAACTGCTTTTCCGGCCGGAGCAGGTTGTTCTCAGCCAGACGAAGCCCGCAGAAGACACCCTGCTCGTTGGCAAAGGGACCATTACAGAGCAGAGCTTTCGCGGAGGAGTGCAACGTGTGCGCCTGAGCCTGCCGCGTCTGCCGGCGACCCGTCAGATTGCTCCGCCGGTACCGTTTGGCGAGGATAGCTTGCTTGTAGACACCGTTCTTCCGGCCGATCACCCGACGGCGGGCAAGGAACTTTGGGTGAGCCTGGGCGGCTGGCACATCCTGGAGCAGCCCAGGTCCCGGCTGATGGTTTTTGACAACGGCTCAGGCTCCATCGTGCATCTTCAAATCGCTCGCTGGCTGGCCGAGCGCCTGTCTGCCTCCGTGACTCTCCTGGGAGTCGCCGCTGAACCGGGCAGATCCGACGTGTTGAGCAAAGCGGTCAAGCGCCGGCAGGAGGAAGCGAAACTGCTCGATGCGGAGTTGCGCGTGCGAAGCGGCGATCCGGCCGAACAGACCGCGATCGAGTTGGCGGAGACGCTCTATGATCTGGTGATTGCCACTCGCGTTCCCAGACGATTTTTCTTCCATGAGAGTCGCCTCGACAGCCTGGGCGCTGTCCTGCTGAAAATACTTGAACACACGTCCGCGCCGGTATTGGTGGTTAAGGAACAACGCGCGCCCTTGTCGCGCGTGCTGATTTGCACGGCCGCGGGCGAGCCGGGCAAGAATGATGTGCGGGTTGGAGGGCGGCTGGCCCGTCGCCTCGGGGCAGAAGTGACATTGCTGCATGTCACGAACAAATCACAAGATCCGAGTCCCCTGGCGCGCACGCACCTTCAGCAGGCAATCGCGACATTGCGAGGCGCCGATATGACCGGCAACATGCATTTCCGGCAGGCTGCGACACCTTCGGAGGGAATTTTGGCGGAAGCGCGCGAGGGCGACTACGATGTGATTGTCGTGGGTGGCCACGCTCCCAGGACCCGCTCGGCTTTCCGCCTCAACGACGTAACCCGACAAGTCCTGGCGGGCACAGGGCGCCCCGTCCTGGTCGTGCCGCAGGAATTCTGATCACGGCATGCATAATATCGCCATGCGCCGGTTCGAGTTTCCCCTGCTGCTTCTATTCTCCCTGGCGTGCGTCCCCGCTCAAGGCCCATCCCAGGCGCTTGAGCTGCTGCGCCAGGGGGAGGCACAACTGAATATGCACAATTACCGGGAGGCCGCCGACCGCTTTGAGCAATCTTACAACTGGCAGCCGGCCTTCCAGGCGGCCTTTCAGGCCGGATATTGTCACTTCGAGCTTAAGCGCTTCGCGGAGGCGGAACTCTGGCTGGAAAAAGCCCGCAAACTGAATCCTGAGAGCGAGGGGGCGACCGTCTACCTCGCCAGCGCGCAGATTGCCAACTACAAGCCGGGTCCCGCCATCAGGCTGCTCGAAGAATTTGCGAGACGACATCCAGACGCGCGGCAGGTGTCCGCGACCCTGGCCGCCATCCGGTCTGATCTCAGCCCGCAGAAGCGCCCCGCGCGCTCTGTTTCCTTTTCGCAGTTTCTGCTGGCCGGACTGCTGGTGCTCTCCTTCTTGCTCTTCATTGCCTCGCTGCGTGCCACCAACGCTGGAATTCGAGAAGGAGGCCGGGGGCTGGGTCTGGTTGCCCTGGCGTCCTTTTACTTGATCTCACCCTTTCCTGCGCTCCCGGGATGGGCGGGATACGCGTGGGCCGGCTTCAAACTCTATCGCGGGTACCATCTCTACCGCTTCCTGAAGCGCGAGGGATCCTGGGCAGCGCTGATGCGCTCGGAGCTTTACCGGTTCGCCGCAGCATTCATCGGACCGGCCCGGTGCCGGGATGAGGCGCGCGTCGGAAAGGCGCTCAACGGCCTGCTGCGCGCCGGTCTCAGCCGGGACAGCGTCCGAGAGGTGGAGATCCAACTTCAGACAACGCAGGCCGACCCACAGGAGATCGAGCAAACTTTGGAACAGTTTGGCCAAGCGGACCGGCTGATTCAGGAAATGTTGCTGCGGCTGCTTGCCGGAATGGCGCTGCAACTCGGGTACGCAGAAACCGAGAAGCGGTTGCTTCGAAGTCTTGCCGCAAAGCTGCGCCTGGAACATCGTCTGGCGGATTTGCTGGTCGAGCTGGGCGCCGGCGGCGCCGACAGTTCGGGGGCGCGCCCAGCTTGGGGAGCTGAAGACACAGACCCCCTGGCTCCTTATTTTCAAATTCTGGATGTTGCGCCTTCCGCCAGCCGGTCCCAGGTTAAATCCGGCTATCGCCGCCAGGTGAAGCGCTACCACCCTGACGTGATCTCACACCTGGGAGGGGAATTTTCAACTGGGGCGGCGGACCGGTTTCGAACTATAAAGCAGGCCTACCAGAAGGTCTGCAAGGCCCGGGGATGGGACGAATGAAGAAAACCGGTCCTGCCTGCCGCGGTACCGCGACCGTCAGGGGAGCGGCGGGAAGAGTGTGGCTCGCTTGGCCAGCGGGCTGCCAATTTCAGGGACAGGGCACTAGGGGTCGATCCGGAAAGGCCTCTTTTCGAAACGTCTATGCCCGACACAGAGGACTTGCGGTTACAAAAGTCGCCCAAAACAGGGTTTCCGGATCGGCCTCCAGGGGCATGCCTCGGTGAGCTTCTCCAGGCGAAGTGCTTTTGAAGAAAAGTTAAACCGTCTGAGCCAACTGCTCCGAGAGAAGAGAGCCTCGGGGGCTACGGTTCTCGATCTGACCGAGTCCAACCCGACTCGAGTCGGCTTGCACTATCCGAATGATCTGCTGGCCCCGCTGGCGGATTCTTCCTGCCGGTATTACAACCCTGAACCTGCCGGACTGCTCGAGGCCCGCAGGGCGGTGAGCGACTACTACCTGGAGAAAGGGCTGCGCATTCCACCCAACCACATTTTCCTGGCCGCCGGCACCAGCGAAGCCTATTCCTGGGTGTTCAAGCTGCTGGCAGATCCATCGGATCGGGTTCTGGTCCCGCGTCCCAGCTACCCGCTTCTGGACTATCTCGGGGCTCTGGAATCGGTCAAGGTCGATCGTTATCGGCTGCATTACGACGGCCAGTGGCAAATTGATATGGACAGCCTGGAGCGCTCTATCACCGCAAAGACGCGGGCCGTGGTCTGCATCAATCCGAACAATCCCACCGGGTCGTTTTTGGCCGAATCCGAGTGGAGCCGGTTATCCGGGATCTGCGCCCGGCACTCGATGGCTTTGGTGGTCGATGAGGTATTCTCCGATTTTCGGCTCGGCCCGCCGCGTGCTCGCCGCCCCCATTCGCGCCGGAGGCGCATCCAGTCGGTGGCGGGCCGGCACGAATGCTTGAACTTCGTTTTGAGTGGACTTTCCAAGGTGCTCTGTCTGCCGCAGATGAAACTGGCCTGGGTTGCGGTACAAGGGCCTGCGCGGGAGCGGAACCTGGCGTGCAAACGGCTGGAACTGATCGCTGACACTTTTCTCTCGGTCAATACGCCGGCGCAGCAGGCGACGGCGCGCTGGCTTGCCAGGAGAGGGGAAATTCAGCTCCAGGTGCTCCAGCGCGCGCGACGGAATCTGACCTTTCTGAAAGCCGAGACCGAGGATTCTTCCTGCAGCGTCCTGGACGTGGAAGGAGGCTGGTACGCAATCCTGCAGATTCCAGGCACGATGACCGAAGAAGCCTGGGTGTTATCACTGCTGGATAAGGCGGACGTGCTGGTGCACCCTGGGTATTTCTTCGATTTTGAGCGGGAGGCATTCCTGGTTGTCAGCCTGTTGCCCGACTCCGCTCTCTTTGAGGCCGCGGTGCGTCGTCTGCTCGGTCGGATAACGGTCCGATAATTGAGGGCGGCAGACGCCGGTCGCATTTCTTGACCGATGAAATGGTTTAGGGACGGTACCGGGCGACCAGCCTGAGCCTGGGCGGTTACGAAGTTCAAGCGAGCCTTCCTGGATTCCAAACAGAAGTCAGAACGGGAATAACGCTGACCATGGGGCGGGAAGCCCTGGTTGATTTTTCCTTGAAGGTGGGGGAGCTGACCGAAAAGCTGGTGATTACCGGCGAGGCGCCCCTGGTGAATGTCACTCAGGCGGAGCTGTCGGGGCTGGTGGACCGGGAAAGGATCGACACGCTTCCGCCCAACGGCCGCAGCTTCCAGCAATTGGCCCTGCTTCAGCCCGGAGCGGTCATCAACACCAACGCCAATTCGGACTCAGACCGTGGAAAAGGATTGAAGATAAGTGCCGGGGGAGCCCGTCATCGCTCCAACCAGTTCCTGATGGACGGGGTCGAGATGATGGACGCGAGAAATACCACGCCTGCAGGAACGGCCGGGACTCTGCTGGCGTGGAGACGGTCCGGGAGTTCAAAGTAATAACCAACAACTACAGCGCAGAATTCGGGCGAAACGCGGGGGCCTTGATCAGCATCAGTACCCGTTCCGGAACAAACGAACTGCACGGATCGGTTTACGAGTTTCTCCGGAACGACAATCTTGACGTCGGGGACTTCTGACGTCGGAGTGGGAGAACGTAGGTAGCTGTCGACGGAAAGTTAACGTGAGCGTCGGACGTGAACGTCGGGGCATTAACGTAGACGCCGGACGTGGACGCCGGACATGAACGTCGACGTTTGACGCCACACACCTCACGTGCCACAAGAGTGCTGAAACTAAAGACACTCCGCACTCCGCATTCCGCACTCCGCATTCCCCGCTCCGCATTCCGCACTCCGCATTCCGCATTCCCCTGATTCCCCCCGGCCGTCTTGCGCTTCACCGGCCTCTCCTTGTATTCTTGCCCCTTGTCACTTGCCCCTGGTACCGGAGGAGTGCGTGAGTGGCTGAAACGGGCGGTCTTGAAAACCGCTGTAGCCGAAAGGCTACCGTGGGTTCGAATCCTACCTCCTCCGCCA
>JACQGG010000019.1 GCA_016199665.1 Acidobacteriota bacterium
CCGAGGGAAATGTGGCGCCTTTGCGGACAGTTCGCGGCGCCCTGCCGGGGACCCCCTCTACAGGGTTAGGCAACCCTACGGGGGCCGTTTACAACCCGAAACGCAAAGAGATTCTCGTTCCCAACTGAGTGAGCCATCCGAGAATCTCGGTCTTCGCCAGTTCGGCGAATGGACAGGTCGGTCCTGTCAGAACTCTCCAGGGTCAGGCAACGCTCCAGTCAAGAACCAACCACGCCATGGCTGTGGATCCCATTCATGATGAGATGGTGGTGCCCAATACCTTTGCACAAGCGATTCTTTTCTTTCACGCCGACGCGAGAGGCAATGAGAAACCCCTTCGGGTCATTCAAGGACCGAAGACGCTCATTGGGGGCGCTATGGATACGGACAACGTTGCAGTCGATCCTATCCACAATGAGGTGTATTTGACACAAAGAACCAGCGACTCCGTGCTGGTCTTTGACAGGCAAGCAAACGGCGATGTGGCTCCGATCCGTGTCATCCATGGTCCCAAGACACGATTGCGCTTTCCTAATCGCGTGGCGGTCGACCCTGTGAACAACCTCGTGGCGGTCAGCGCGAGCTCAGGGGTCTTGCTCTTTAACCGCACCGATAACGGCGATGTTGCCCCTCACTGCGTCATTTGGGGCCCAAAGACCGGTTTGCCGCATTTCTGGACCAACCCGGGAAGGGTCGTGCTGAACCCCGCCGCTAAGAAACTGATCGTCTCAGGACGCATCTGGAAGTATGGCGACTGTGGAGATGTACCCCCTTTGTACAGACTCGAGGGATTTGACGTGACTGATCTGATCCCGGATGAAAAGGCCATCCTTGATCTGGGGGGAGGTGGGGAAGTCGGTCCTGGCCAGGGTGAGGACAGCGTGAAGATTTTTTCCCTGCCTGAGGCGTATTAGAACCAGACGGCCGAACACTGGAGGAGAAAACTCATGATCCATCCACCTCGCTTCTGGAAAACCGCGGCCATGCTCGCGCTTAGCTCCTGGATCGGCATCGTTGCCGCCGGGCTGTTGCGCAGTCCCGGCCGCGATGTCCCGCGTTCGGAGGCGGCCCTCCCACCGGCGGCCCTGGCGCCCGCCGGTTACCCCCAATGGGTTGGATACCAACCGTTGCCCGGGACGGCTGATTCTGAAGTGTGTGAGTGGCTGCCCGGCGGCGGATTGTTCGCAGCGGGTCGCCAGGATCAGTTGCTGGCGCGGGAATCCCTGCTGGCGGCAGACGACGCAAGGACCGCCATTGACGCCGACCGGTCTCCTCGCCGCGTAATCCACGATCCCGCTCCCACCTACAGCGCCGTTGCCGTCGACCCAATTCATAACGAGGTCGTGCTGCAAGATGAGAATCTGTTTCAGATCATGATCTACGACCGGCTGGCCAATACGCCGCCTCAGGCGGCGATGACCGAACCGAAGCGAGTCATAGGCGGTGTCAAGACCAAGGTGGAATTCAACTGCGGTCTGTACGTCGATCCAAAGACGGGCGACATCTACTCGGTCAACAATGACACGGTGGACACGATGTCGGTGTTTTCGCGGGCGGCGCAGGGCAACCAGGCGCCGGACCGGGAGCTGCACACGCCGCACGGGGCGTATGGCATCGCCGTGGACGAGGACAATCAGGAAATCCTGCTTACCGTCGAGCATGACAACGCGGTCGTGGCCTACCGGAAGGGCGCCAGTGGCGAAGAAGCGCCGCTTCGCCTGATACAGGGAGACCGTACCGGCCTCGGAGACCCCCATGGAATTGCCGTCGACCCGAAAAGAAACCTGATCTTTGTGGCCAACCATGGTTCGACTCATCAGGTCCGTCCTCCGGAAGGAGCCTCGGCCACAAGAAGTGCGGCAAGGGGCACGGCGTCCAAGGAGAATTGGCCCCTGGACCGGGACATGGCTGTTCCGGGTTCCGGCCGGCTTCTGCCACCGTCCATTACCGTCTACTCCCGGACAGCCGCGGGAGACGTCCCGCCTCTGCGAACAATTCAAGGTGAAAAGACTCAGTTGAACTGGCCGGGCTCAATGACTCTGGACCCGGAGCGCGGCGAACTGTTTGTGGCCAATGATGCCGGCGACTCAATCCTGGTGTTCCGCGCGAACGACCAAGGCAATGTGGCGCCGTTCCGGGTCCTCAAGGGCCCCAAGACCGGGCTGAAGAACCCGACCGGCGTTTTTGTGGATCCTCAGAATCAAGAGCTGTGGGTCTCCAACTTCGGAAATCACTCCGCCACCGTCTACAAACTGACCGCCGACGGCGACACGGCTCCGCTGCGCACCATACGCGCCGCCCGACGCGGAAAGACCGCGTTGGGCATCGGCAATCCGGGCGCGGTAGCTTATGATTCCAAACGGAAGGAAATTCTGGTCCCCAACTGAGTGGCCCATCCGCAGATTGCGGCTTTCGCCAGGCTGGCGAACGGCGCCACCCCGCCCAATCGGACGATCACCGGACAAACAACGCGGCTGGCGCGCACGATGCACGACATCCGCTATGACGAGGTCCATGACGAATTTGTGGTGCCCAATCAGTTTGCTCAGGCAATCCTGACCTTTCGGGGAGGAGCCGTCGGTGATGAGCCGCCGATCCGAACCATCCAGGGACCGCACACCAAACTGCAGCGACCCGACCGGCTGGCTCTGGATCCGGTTCACGACGAAATCTTTGTTCCGGAGGGAAATGCAATCCTGGTATTTCCGCGCGCCGGACAGGGCGACGTGGCGCCGGTTCGTGTGATCACCGGCCCGGCAACGCAGTTGAGCAACACTTCAACCATCGCCGTGGATCCGGTCAACAACCTGGTCATTGCATCTGACCGGCTGGAAAGGGACCGGACCGAGTCGATTCTGATTTTTAACCGGACCGACAATGGCGACGTCGCGCCGCGCGCGGTCATTCGGGGCCCCAAGACCGGCATCATCCGCATCAATCAAATGCAGATCTATTCGCCCAAGGGATGGATAGTCGCGACCCAGCCGGGCGAACAGAACAAGCAGGAGCCGGAAGGGATTTTCGTGGGAATCTGGAGCATCAACGACAGTGGAGACGTTCCGCCGCGGTGGTTTATCGGCGGGCCAAAAAGCCGGATGAAAAAGCCGCGCGGCGTCGTTCTGGATCCTCGAAACAAGGAGATGATCGTCGCGGACATGCGGCTCAACTCCGTGTTCACCTACTATTTCCCGGAGATCTTTTAGCGAAAATTCCATAGAGAAAAAACCTCCGCGCATTCTCTGCGACCTCTGCGTCTCTGCGTTGAGGGCGGATCCACAGCCCTTCAGAACAAGATCTTGGGTTGCGGCTACGCCGCGCGAAGTCTCGGGCGGTGATTGAGGACGTGTGGCCCTCCGAAGCGAGAGGGCCGGCGAACGGGGGGGGGGCGTCCAGCTTCAAGATATTCGAGATATTTTGCAGATGACGAGGGGGAGTAAAAAAAGTACAATACCGGCGGTTTCCTGGAAATTTAAAACGATTGAATAGTCCGCTGTCGAATGACCGGCATATGGGACTGAAGGAGACGTCATGAAGCAAGATGTGTTGAAAGAACCGCAGCAGGCGGCTGCTGCATCGCCAAGAACCAAACCGCGTGATCTTCGTCAATGGCTGGAAGAAGTAGAAGCGATGGGGGAGCTGAAACGCATTGACGGCGCCGACTGGGATGTCGAGATTGGCGCCATCACTGAATTGTGCCATCACCGGCCGGACGCCAGTCCTGCCCTCCTGTTTGACAACATCAAAGGCTACCCCAAAGGCTTCAGACTGGTTTCCAACAGCCTGAACTCGACCCGGCGCGTCGCCAGAACGCTGCACATGCCCCCGACGACCGATCGGCTGGAGTTTGTTCGCGCCATCCGAAAGCGATTGGCAGAAGTCAAGTACCTCAAGCCCGAAGTGGTGACCAGCGGCCCCATTCTGGAGAACGTCGTGGAAGGCAAAGACATTGACATGTTCATGTTCCCCACTCCCAAATGGCATGAACTGGACGGCGGCCGCTACATCGGGACCGGATCGGTCGACATTACGCGCGATCCCGACGAAGGGTGGGTCAACCTGGGAACCTACCGTGTCATGATTCATGACAAAGACACCGTGGGGTTTTACATTTCGCCCGGGAAACAGGGCCGAATCATGCGCGAAAAATACTTCGAGCGCGGAGAGCCGTGCAAAGTGGCGATGTCTTTCGGCCACGACCCGCTCTTCCTGGTCGCCGGCGGCACCGAAGTTCCTCGAGGCGTTTCCGAGTATGACTGGATGGGAGGTCTTCAGGGATATCCCGAGCAGGTCATCAAGGGCGAGTATACCGGCCTTCCCTTCCCGGCGAATGCGGAAATTGTAGTCGAAGGGGAAGCTCCCCCCGCGGAAGCCGTCAATGAAGGACCCTTCGGAGAATGGACCGGCTACTACGCCAGTTCCATGCGTCCCGAACCCATCATGAAAGTGAAGCGATTGTACTTTCGGAACAACCCCATCATCTTGGGAGCCCCTCCGGGACGCCCGCCGTGCGAATTCAACTATATGCGGTGTTTCGTGCGGTCCGCGCTCATCTGGCGGGAGTTGGAGGGCGCCGGGATCCCCGACATCACCGGCGTCTGGTGCAACGAAGGGGGCTGCGGCCGCCTTCTGACGGTTGTCTCTTTGAAACAGAGATACGCAGGGCATGCCAAGCAGGCCGGCATGGTGGCGGCCTACTGCCAGGCAGGCGCCTACCTGGGGCGTTATGTCATAACCGTCGATGACGACATCGACCCCACCAACACCAATGACGTTTTGTGGGCTTTGAGCACGCGATCCAACCCTGAGTTTGACATCGAAATTGTGAGAAACAGTTGGAGCGGACCACTGGATCCGGTTCTGCCGAAAGGCAAGAAGCTGTTCAGTTCCCGCGCCATTATCGATGCCTGCCGTCCCTTTGATTGGAAGGCCGATTTCCCGCCGGTGGCTGAATCAAGTCCCGCAGTAAGGAAAGCTGCGGAAGAAAAGTGGGGGAAAATACTCTTCGGCGACGGCGCGACCCAGGCACACTGAAAGGAGAGCCAGCCTTCGCGCCGGCGACCATCATGAGCAACTCCACAATTGACAACATGGCCATGAGAGGCACGGTTTCGGCGAAGGCCGAGCCTACAATGAAGAAGTACGTGGGATGGGCACTGGCAATTTGCGTTCCAGCCCTGCTGTGGTTCCTGCCGCTGAACATCGACCCGCGTGCCAAACATGCGCTGGCCATCACCGTTTTTATGATTCTGGCCTGGATCACCGAGGTAATGGAGCCAGGCCTGGTCGGTCTGACCGGGTGTTTCCTTTTCTGGTCCTTGGGAGTCGTTGCGAGATTTTCTCAGGCCTTCGGCGGTTTTTCTGAGGATACCCCGTGGTTCTTGTTCGGCGCCACATTGTTCGGGGTCATGGTGACCGAATCCGGTCTGGCGCGCCGGATGGCTTATTTCGTTATGTCTCGCGTCGGCACTTCCTACTCTGCCCTGCTTTTTGGGCTGATCGCCACCGACTTTCTCTTGACCTTTCTGGTACCGTCCGGACTTGCGCGGGTCGTCATCATGGCGGCCATCGCACTGGGCCTGCTCGAGGTTTTTGGGCTCGGACCCGGCAGCAATGTAGGCCGAGGGATGTTCATTATCCTGACCTACTGCGCGGGGATTTTTGACAAGATGATCATCGCCGGCGCGGCCTCCATTCTTGCCCGTGGACTTATTGAAAGATTCGGCAATGTGTCGGTTTATTACAGTCAGTGGTTCCTGGCCTACCTGCCCTGCGACATCATTACCATTTTAGTGTGCTGGCGGCTGATCCTGTGGATGTTTCCACCGGAAAAAAAAGAGATGCCCGGGGGTACCGAGTTTTTGCGAAGCGAGCTGCGGAAGTCTGGACCCATGAGCCCCGCGGAAAAGAAAGCGGCGGCGCTGATGGTCCTGGCCATTGGCCTCTGGTTGACCGACTTCGCGCATCACCTCGCCCCGTCCCTGATTGGTTTGGGTGTGGCCCTGATTGCCGCGTTGCCGTTTATGGGCATTCTTAAGATCGAACAGATCCGCAAAGTGAATTTCCTTCCCATTATTTTTGTGGGTACCGCGATCAGTATGGGCCAGGTGCTCGTCGAGACTAAGACTCTGGACATTTTGACCCGGGTCATGTTCGGGTGGATGTCGTCGCTGGTCACCTCCGTCTCTGGCTCCGCCGTCGTTTTGTATTGGACTGCATTCGTGTACCACATCTTTCTGGCCAGCGAGATTTCGATGCTGGGCACATCCATGCCTCTGGTCATGCAGTTCGCTCACACGCAGGGATTAAACCCGCTCGCCATCGGAATGATCTGGACCTTCGCTGCGGGAGGGAAAATTTTCGTCTACCAGTCGGCCGTGATGATCGTCGGCTACTCGTACGGCTATTTTCAGGCCAAGGATTTCTTCAAGGTCGGACTGGTGCTGACTGCGGTTGAGTCGATCATCCTGCTGCTCCTGGTGCCCCTCTACTGGCCTTTGATCGGAATTCTGTAGTCGTAGAACACTTCCTTACAAGGCCGTATTGGAGGCGGTCAACGCGCAGTTTCGCTTTGAAATATTCAACCTCTTCAATTGCGCTAATTTCGGCATTCCCGACCTGAATGTGTATGATAATCGGGGACGGGCCAATGCCAGTGCGGGACGGATCCGGGATACGTCTACAACCTCCCGGCAGATCCAGGTAGGCATGAAGTTCATGTTTTAGACTAATCACCCTTCTTCAGCTTCACCGCAGGATCCTGGTAAACCGCCCGCCCGCCGATGAACGTCAGGATCACCTTGAGCTTTGAAAGCTCTTCGGCAGGCCATTTCAAAATTAAAGGGGGGACAGACTACTCTGTCCCCATGCCGTGCTAAAATCACATCGCAGCAGTTAGATAGCGTCGTATCCTCAGGTTGGGGAGAGAACTGGCATGGTATTCTCCACTGCAGCGATTAGATGGTGGGAGGTCAACCCACAGGAGGCCGTTAGAGGCGGGGATATGGGGACAGACTACTCTGTCCCGTTGTCTCCTTATTGCAGTCACTGCCCCCTGCGACCGCCATTGGAAAAATAACGCTCCACGACGTTAACCAGGACGTTCAGCCGTTCATCCGTGCGTTGCTGCGAGGCAATAAGCTGCTGAATTTGTCCGTCGGTGCGACGCTGCGCCTCGGCCAGCTCCTCGA
>JACQGG010000182.1 GCA_016199665.1 Acidobacteriota bacterium
CTTCTTGTTCAATACCTGCGTAATCGCCGCCGTCAGCGTCGTCTTCCCATGATCCACATGCCCAATCGTCCCCACATTCACGTGCGGCTTGCTGCGATTAAATTTCTCCTTCGACATCGAACATTCTCCGTAAGGTTATTTCTGAGTTACCAGCTTGCCTCTGATCCTGGCGATGATCTCATCGCTGATGGCCTTGGGCGCTTCTTCATACCGTGCAAAATGCATCGTGTAGGTTGCCCGTCCCTGACTCATCGACCTCAGGTCGGTGGCATACCCGAACATTTCCGCCAGCGGCACCGACGCGGTGATCACCTGGGTCCCAAGCCGGGACTCCATGGATTCCACCTTGCCGCGCCGCGAATTCAGATTGCCGATTACGTCGCCCATGTATTCCTCAGGCACCACAACCTCGACCTTCATGATCGGCTCGAGCAAGACCGGCCTGGCCCTGCCACAGGCTGCCTTGAAGCCCATGCTGGCGGCGATCTTAAAGGCGATTTCCGAGGAATCCACCTCATGATAAGAACCGTCATACAACGTCACTTTGACATCCTGCATTTCAAAGCCTGCAAGAATGCCGCTTTCCATCGCTTCCTTGACGCCTGCTTCCACCGGCCCGATGTACTCGCGCGGAACCACTCCCCCGACGATGTCATTGACGAATTCAAAACCGGTTCCGGGAGCCTGGCGCTGGACGCGCAGCTTTACATGGCCATACTGCCCCCGGCCGCCCGTCTGGCGGATAAACCTTCCCTCCGCTTCTGCGGTCCGGGTGATGGTCTCCTTGTAGGCGACCTGCGGCTTGCCGACATTGGCGCCGACCTTGAATTCGCGTAACAGCCGGTCGACGATAATCTCCAGATGCAGTTCGCCCATTCCCGAAATGATGGTCTGGCCCGTATCCGGATCGGTGTGCACTTTGAACGTCGGGTCCTCCTGAACCAGCTTGCCCAGCGACATTCCAAGCTTTTCCTGGTCCGCCTTGGTCTTGGGCTCGATGGCGACGGAGATGACTGGGGCGGGGAACTCCATCGATTCCAGGATCACCGGCTTGTTCTTCAGGCAGATGGTATCTCCCGTGGTGACGTTTCGCAGGCCGACTGCGGCCGCGATGTCGCCGGCGTAAACCTCCTTGATCTCTTCGCGCTTGTTGGCATGCATCTTCAGCAGGCGGCCGATGCGCTCCTGCGTCTGGCGCGTGGAGTTGTAAACGCTGGAGCCGGACAGCAGGCAGCCGGAATAGACGCGGAAGAAGGCCAGTTGCCCGACGAAGGGATCCGTCATGATCTTGAAAATCAGCGCCGCAAAGGGCGCGCGGTCGTCAGCGGGGCAATCCACTTCGAGTCCTTTTCCGTCCAGACCCCGCACCGGCGGGATGTCCAGCGGGGAGGGGAGATAGTCGACAATGGCGTCCAGGAGCTGCTGCACTCCCTTGTTCTTGAAAGCGGCTCCGCACAACACGGGCGTAAATTTCAGCTGGATCGTCCCGCGCCGGATCGCAGCCTTCAACTCGTCAGCGGAAATCTCCTGGCCACCCACATACTTTTCCAGCAGGCGGTCATCAGACTCGGCGACGGTTTCCAGCATCTGATCGCGCAAAACGCGGGCTTCCTGCCTGTAGGCTTCCGGAATTTCGGCCACTTCGAACTCTGCTCCCAGGGTTTCATCGCGAAAGACAATCGCCTTCTGCCGGATCAGGTCGATGACTCCGTGAAACGAGTCCTCCTTTCCCAGCGGCGCCTGAATGGGAACAGGACGCGCACTCAACTTCTTGCGCATCATCTCCATGGCTCGGCCAAAATCCGCTCCGGCCCGGTCCATCTTGTTGACAAAAGCAATCCTGGGAACTCCGTACTTGTCCGCCTGGCGCCACACGGTTTCCGACTGCGGCTCTACGCCCGCCACCGCGCAGAAAACCGCCACGGCGCCGTCCAGCACTCGCAGAGAACGCTCCACTTCGGCGGTGAAATCCACATGACCCGGAGTGTCAATGATATTGATGCGCTGATCCCCCCAGAAACAGGTGGTCGCAGCCGACGTGATGGTAATGCCCCGCTCCTGCTCCTGCTCCATCCAGTCCATAATGGCGGTTCCATCATGAACTTCTCCGAGCTTGTGAGTAATTCCCGTGTAATAAAGAATGCGCTCGGTGGTCGTGGTCTTGCCCGCATCAATGTGGGCCATGATCCCGATGTTGCGCGTTCTTTCCAAAGGCACCAGCCTGGGCACGATTCAAAGGCTCCTTACCACCTGAAGTGAGCGAAGGCCTTGTTGGCCTCGGCCATCTTGTGAACGTCGTCGCGTTTCTTGACCGCCGAGCCGCGATTGTTGGATGCGTCCAGGAACTCCCCCGCCAGACGCTCCTGCATCGTCTTCTCTCCGCGTTCCCGCGCGTAGGTCACCAGCCAGCGAATTCCCAGCGATGTCCGCCGATAAGGGTTGACCTCGACCGGAACCTGATAGGTGGATCCGCCCACGCGGCGCGACTTGACCTCCAGCAGCGGCTTGACGTTATCCACCGCCTTCTTGAACACTTTTATCGGATCGTCCTTGGTTTTCTCTTTGACGATGTCCAGAGCGCCGTAGAAGATTCCTTCGGCAACGCTCTTCTTGCCGCGCAGCATAATCCCGTTGATGAACTTCGTGACCAGCTCGCTGTTGTATGCGGGATCGGGCAAAACTTCCCTTTTCGGGATTTCTCTCCTACGCGGCATTGCAAAACTCCTGGTTGTGATCTTATCGCGGCGTCTTCAGGCCTTCGGCCTCTTGGCGCCGTATTTGCTGCGGCTGTTTTTCCGATCCTGCACGCCGACGGAATCCAGCGTCCCGCGTACCACGTGGTAGCGCACGCCCGGCAGATCTTTGACACGGCCTCCCCGGATAAGAACGATGGAGTGCTCCTGCAGATTGTGACCAATGCCCGGAATATAGGTTGTCACCTCGATTCCGTTAGTCAGGCGCACGCGGGCTACTTTGCGAAGCGCAGAGTTGGGCTTTTTCGGTGTCTGGGTATACACCCGAACGCAGACTCCCCGCTTCTGTGGACATGCTTGCAGCGCGGGACTCTTGGTCTTGACCCCCACCCTTCTTCGTCCTTTCCGGACTAGCTGATTAAAAGTCGGCAAATCGCCTTCTCCTGAAAATGGGCTCCGTTCCTGGGCCCGGCTACCGCAGGAAGCCAAAAACAAAAAATGATGCCGAAGCATCATTTTTTGAAACGCTTCACTGTCAAATATCCAGAGCTCTGTGGAACCGTATAACTATAGGTTCCAGCCCCAACGCTGTCAAGTAGTTCCTGGCAACGCCGGTAAACGCTTCATTGTAACATTCTCCGAGTGAATTTCAACAGGATTTTGTATCATTTCGCCATGCTCTTGCGTGCCTTGTACAATTTGGCGCTGACACTCTGCCTGCTCGCCTCTTTTCCCTTTCTGCTGCTCCGGCTCATCCGCCGCCCTCAAGAAGCGGGAGCGGTGCTGCAGAAATTCGGTTTTATTCCGGGCCTTCCCCCTTCTCCGCGGAGCCGCGTCTGGATCCACGCCGTCTCCGTCGGGGAGTTGCTGGCCGCGCAGCCGCTGATTCAGCGGCTTCGGGGCGAAAACTTCCCCCTGGTCATTTCCACCACCACCGGCGCGGGTCATCGGCTCGCCTTGCAGTTGTGCCGGCCGGCGGCGGAAGCCGTTGTCTTTTTCCCGTTCGATTTCAACTATTCCGTGCGGCGCAGCCTGTCTGCAATCCGGCCAGACCTGTTTCTAATGGTGGAGACGGAAATCTGGCCAAACTTTCTCCGGCATTGCGCCCGACGAGGCATCCCCACCCTGCTGGTCAACGGCCGGATCTCCGACCGCTCCTTTGGACGCTACCGGCTGATTCGGCGCTTTCTCGCACAATCGTTGCAGCCAGTACACCGATTCTGCATGCAGACATCCGAAGATGCCCGCCGCCTGGTCAGCCTCGGCGCCGATCCTGCCCGGGTTCGCGTCACGGGCAATCTCAAATACGACATCGAGCCTCAGCACCGGCCGCAGAGGCTCAACCGGCTCATTCGTGAAGTACTGGGCACCGGCTCCAAGGTTCCGCTTCTGGTCGCGGGAAGCACTGCAGAAGGCGAAGAGTCCATGCTGCTGGACGCGTTGCGCCACGTGCGGCAGCATCACGTTCCGCTAAAGATGATCCTGGCCCCGCGCAGTCCAAAGCGCTTTCAGGAAGTCGGCGACCTTCTCGCCCAGGCGAAGTTCACCTTCACCCGCCGCTCCTTTTTTGGTGATGCGGATCTCGACCATCCGCTCAAGAGCGAGGTGCGCTATGACATCTTTCTCCTTGACTCCATCGGCGACCTTGCCGGAGTTTACGAAATCGCAACCGTGGCTTTCGTGGGCAAGAGCCTGGTCTCCGGCGGGGGGCAGAACATTTTAGAACCGGCCTATTTCGGAAAACCGATTCTTTTCGGACCTTCCATGGAGAACTTCAGGGAAGTGGCGCAGAGTTTCCTGCAGCAGCGCGCCGCGCTTCAGGTGAACGACCCGGTCGACCTTAAGCGACAGCTCCTGCACTTGCTGCAGAACCGGGAGTTGCGCGCCTCGCTCGGAAGTCGCGCCAGCAAGATCATCTCAGACAACCGCGGCGCTGCGGGCAATACCATGAACGAAATCCGCCAGATCATCGAGTCAATGAACCATTGAGCTCAATGATCCCCTTGTTGCTGCTGCCGTTGGAGGGACTCTACCGGCTGGCTTTGCGCTGCTGGAGAGCGTATTTCAAGACTTTCCGCGCCCCGGTGGGGCTGGGACGGCCAGCTATCAAGGTCGGCAACCTCACGCTGGGAGGGACAGGAAAGACGCCGTTTGTCATCTACCTGGCACGGCTGCTGAAAAAGCGCAGGCTGCAGCCGGTGGTGCTTAGCCGCGGCTACGGTCGCGCCGGCGCCGGCGTCCTCAAAGTAAGCGGCTTCCAGGGGCCTGAAATCGCCGTGGCCGCCTCGGGGGATGAACCCTGGCTGATCGCCGAGCAGGCCCGCTGCTCCGTGTTCGTGTGCAGCGACCGCCGCACCGCGGCTCGCGCCGCCCTGCAGGAATGCCCGCATGCCACTTTCATCCTGGACGACGCTTACCAGCAGATCGGCATTCACGCCGATGTGAATCTGCTGTTGATCGACGCCACTTGCCCGTTTGACAACGGCCACGTGCTGCCTGCAGGAAAACTCAGAGAACCGCTGGCCCAGATCTCGCGCGCCGACGGGATCGTGGTGACGCGGGCCGACCATCCCTTCGACCAGGACTGGCTGATTGACATTCTGAAAGAGCATAACCCAGGCGCCCCCCTCTTCTTCGCTTACAATGAAGTCGTGGGACTGCAGGAAGTGCCCGGCGGGCCGTGGTTGGACGCCAGGCGCCTGCGCGGTCGAAGCGTCATTCTGATGTGCGGCATCGCCAATCCGAGCCTCTTCGAATTCGACATCGCACACCAGCAGATGTCGGTGCGGCAGCGGCAGTTCTTTCCGGATCACCACTGTTACGTGCAGTCGGACATCGACCGCGTCTTGCGGCAGGCCGAAGCATGCGGCGCGGAGTTGATTGTGACAACGGAGAAGGACGCCGTCAAACTTGGCGGCCTGAAAGTTCCTCCGCAGAAGATCTACGCTCTGGGCATTGAGACCCGGGTTGATGAAGAGGAAAATTTCACCGAGTACCTGAAGACCTTTATTGATCTCTAAGCCGCGATGATGGATTCCATCTTGGTTCGAGCCCCAAACTGGATCGGGGACGCAATCATAAGCCTTCCGGCGCTCAAGGAATTGCGGCGACTCTCTCCCGGCGCCCGTCTCAGCGTGCTCGCCAAGCCGTGGGTTGCCGACATTTACCATGCGGGCGGCCTGGCCGACGAGGTCATCCTGTTTGATCGCAGCCTATTTCCAGGTTTGGCGGGAATAGCGCGCCTGGCGCGCCATCTGCGGGCGCACAGCTTCAGCTGTGCTCTGCTCCTGCAGAACGCCTTTGAAGCGGCCGTCATCGCCCGGCTTGCCGCCATTCCCGTCCGCGTTGGCTACAATACCGGCTATCGAGGATTTCTGCTGACCTGCGCCGTACCCCTACCCAGACACGCGGGCGCCATTCACCAGAGTTTTTACTATCTGAACCTTCTGACCGCTGCCGGGTTCAGCCCGATGACCTATTCTCCTGAGAGCGGGTATCAGCCGGACGCGTCGCTGCAGCTTTCCGAGGAACAAAGGCTTCCGGCGGCGCGCTTGCTGCAATCTCTCGGAATTTCCGCGGCCAGGCCGCTGGTCGGAATCAATCCCGGAGCCGCCTATGGTCCGGCAAAGCGCTGGTTTCCCGAGCGTTACGCCGCCGTGGCCGACCACCTGGCGAGCCGCTGGAGCGCCCAGGTGCTGGTCTTCGGTTCAGCCGGAGAACTGGAGATCGCTTGGCAGATCGAACGCGCCATGCGGCAGCGGCCAATCGTCCTGGCCGGCCGGACCACGCTGCTGGAGCTGATGGGACTCATCCAGCACTGCGACCTCTTTGTCACCAATGACTCCGGTCCGATGCACCTGGCTGCCGCGCTGCGGCGCCCTTTGATCGCTCTGTTCGGCTCAACCGATGAACGGCTTACCGGCCCGATGAGCTGCAGCGCCCATGTCATTCATAAACCCGTCGAGTGTACCCCGTGCTTTCGGCGCACCTGCCCCATTGACCTGCGATGCTTCGGCCAAATCAGCGTCGGTGAGGTCTGTGAGCTCGCAGACCGGATCTTTCAGTCTCAAGCACTCTCCGGGAGCCCGTCCGAGAATTGGCGGCAGCCGGGTTCTTGAAGTTGAGGTACATTAAAGGCGTCTGCCTGGGAGAAACAGCTTGAAAGAGAGGCTCCTGGAACTGATCAACGCCTTTTCTCAAAAAACAATCGTGGCGTTCGGAGATCTTATCCTCGATCAATTCCTTTTCGGCGAGATCTCGCGCGTCTCGCGCGAAGCGCCGGTCCTCATTCTCAAATACCGCGAAACGACGTCGGCCGCAGGCGGCGGCGCCAATGCGGCGGCGAATGCGGCCTCGCTGGGGGCCCGCGTCATCACCGTCGGCATCATCGGCGCCGATCCGGCGGGAATCGCGCTCGAAAAGCTCCTTCCGGGGGGCGCCGCGCTGGTGAGCGACGACCGCTACACGACTCCCTCCAAGGTCAGGATTCTGGGCGGCTCCAGCCATTCTCCCCGGCAGCAGATTGTCCGGCTCGACTATGAAGGGTTGCCCCGAGAGGCGCCGCAGTTTCGCGAAAGGCTGGCCGATTCGCTGCAGCGCGCGGTCAGCCGGGCCCACGGCATCATGGTCTCCGACTATGGCCTGGGAACCGTGCAGGAGCCGCTGATGGAGATTGCAAAGGCGGCTGCCGCCCGGCGCGGCGTCCCGCTCGTTGTCGACTGCCGTTTTGCACTGATGGAGTACGGCAACGTCACCGCCATGACGCCCAATATTTCGGAGGTGGAAGAGGCGCTTCACCGGAAAGTGGGCCAGGACGAAAAGGAGCTCGAAAGAGTGGGAGTTGATTTGCGCCGGCGCCGCAACCTGGAAGCGCTTCTGATTACCCGCGGGAAATTTGGAATGACCCTGGTGGAGCCGCAGGACCGTGTCACCCACATTCCCATTTTCGGCAGCGACGAGGTCGCCGACGTGACCGGCGCAGGGGATACCGTGACAGCGACGTTCACCACCGCGCTGGCCGCGGGCGCCACGTTCTTTGAGGCTGCGATGCTGGCAAACTATGCAGCCGGACTGGTGGTGATGAAAAGAGGCACGGCCAGCGTCTCGGCTGAAGAGCTGCGGGCCGCGGTTGCGGCGGAAGCATGACTGGCGGCAAAATCCTCCCCCTGCCGGACCTGGCCCGGCGCTGCGCGCAACTCAAGCGGCAAGCCAAGAAGATCGTCCTGGCCAACGGATGCTTCGACCTCATTCATGTGGGCCATGTTCGATATCTTGAAGGCGCCCGGGCTCTCGGGGATGTGCTGGTCGTGGCCGTGAACTCCGACGCAACGGTTCGCCGGCTCAAGGATGCCGGCCGGCCGCTGATGCCGGAATCGGACCGCGCGCGTCTGGTGGCCGGGTTCGAGTGCGTCGATTTCGTCGTTCTGTTTTCGCAACCGACCGTGGAGAACATTCTGCGAACGCTGCAGCCGGACGTCCATGCCAAAGGCACCGACTACAGCGAAGACACGGTTCCGGAAAAGGACGTGGTCAAAGCTTATGGCGGCCGCACCGCCATCGTGGGGGACCCCAAGGATCATTCCACGCGCGATTTGATCGAGCGCATCCTGCAGGGGAACAAACAATGACCGCCCGCCGTATTCTGATGGTTCGACTCAGCGCTCTCGGCGATGTCGTTCATACGCTGCCCGCGCTGATAGACTTGCGGGCCGCCTTTCCTGAAAGCGAAATAGACTGGCTGGTCGAACCGGCCGCCGCCCCCCTGCTCCGCAACTCGGGAGCCCTCAATCAGGTCATCGAGATCTCCACGCGCGCCTGGCGGCACAGGCCGCTTTCTCCGGCGACATGGAAGGAAATCGCCGGCACATTCCGGCGGCTGCGAGAGCGCCATTACGACATCGCGTTGGATTTTCAAGGCCTGTGGAAGTCGGCGTCGCTGGCGCGCGCCTCGGGAGCGCGGGAAATCCTGGGGATCGGCACCGCCGACCTGCGCGAGTCATCGGCGCATATTTTCTACCACCGCCAGGCGCCCGCCGCAGGCAACGTCCACCGCATTGAAAGAAACCGGGCGCTCTTGTTGCTGCTGGGGATCTCGCCCTCCGGCCCGGCGCGCTATCCGGAGAGATTCTGGAGCGAGGCGGACCAGCGCCGCGTCGAGTCGCTGTTGCGCGCCCTGCCCGGCGACTTCGTGGTACTCAACCCGGGCGCGGGATGGGCGACCAAGATCTGGCCTGCCGAGCGATTCGGGCAACTGGCGCGGCGCATCCACGAAAGCTACGACTACGCGCTTGTTTGCACTTGGGGACCGGGAGAGCAGCGGCTGGCGGAAACGGTGCGAACGCATGCCCGTCCGGCGCCGATTTTTCTGCTGGCGGTCTCAATCACAGAATTTGCGTACCTGGTCCATCGCGCGCGAATGTTCATTGGGGGCGATACCGGCCCGATGCACATTGCCGCCGCCTGCGGCGTCCCCGTGTTTTCCATCTTTGGGCCGACCACTGTGGGGCAGAACGGACCTTACCAGACTCAGAGCCGCGTGGTGCAGCGCCTGCTTCCCTGCTCTCACTGCTATCGGAGGACCTGCTGGCACCATAGCTGCATGAACCATCTTGACCTCTCTGAGGTCTGGGAAGCATTCCGCCAATTCGAACAGAGGGTCGGCAGATCTCTAACCTCAAGTGTGTCGTGATGCCCGTGCTTGAAGCTCCCATCGCCGGTACCGCGCTAAGAGCTGTTGACCGGGAACAACTGGTTCAACGGGCCAGAAGATTAGAGTACTTCACCCTCCTCTACAACAGTCTTGAGGGTGTGATCTCCGTTTTTGATCCGGCGACAGACCATGCGGATTGACTTCTTTGGATTAATGCAAAAGATTCGTGTTCCCTGCGGATTTCTTTGTTCCGTTCTTTTTCTGATCTTCAGCCGGCCCACCCCGAGATTTGCCGTGGCGGGGTTTCTGATCGCATCGGCTGGCGCAGGATTGCGGCTCTGGGCCGCCGGTTGCATCGAAAAGAGCCGCGAACTTGAAGTGCGGGGTCCTTACCAATATACGAGGAATCCCCTCTACTTCGGTTCTTTCCTGGTTGGACTGGGCGGGTTTATCGCGGCGGCCCGGATTGAGCTTATGCTGATCTTTGTCGCCCTGTTCGCCTGCATCTATGGTCCGGTGATGAAGCGAGAAGAAGAGGAAATGCTGAGCCTGTTCCCGGACATGTTCCCCGATTACCGCCGCGCCGTGCCGCGGTTCATCCCGCAGCTTCGCAGGGGAGGAGCGCAACGGCCACAGTCCGATTTCAGCATGGAATCCGGAGTGTCCGGATTTGGAGACGCTGCCGCCCGCGAAAGCCGGTTCCGCTGGTCGCGTTTTTGGCGCAACCGGGAGTACAACGCACTTC
>JACQGG010000189.1 GCA_016199665.1 Acidobacteriota bacterium
AGGTGGAATAGAGGAAGAACCGGGGAACACAATCGAGAGGTGTTTGTTAGCGCTGACCGCTCCGGCTGCTAAGCTTTCAACGTTTGCTCCACCGAGCCTGAACCCTGTTGTGGCATTTGGATCAGAAAGAAGCCAATATTCCAGGAGACTTTGCCCCGCAGCCGCTACTCCAGCGTTTCTTACTGTCGCATCCATTGTCATCGTCGCACCGGGCCGAATCGTCGTCGGTGAGAATGTACCCGATTGCAGTACCAAGTCAGGGAGGGTAGAAGCAGCCACGGTGACTTCAAGCCGTGGCGCGAAGCCTGCAGCCAAGTCTTCGCCTGAACGAAAGACAGCGTAGTAACTGCTGCTGACAAAGGATGGCTCAGTTTGAAAGCGAAGGCGAAACTGTGCGCGGCTCTTTCCTTGGGAAAGCGCAAAAGCGAGTGAAGAGGTTACATCTAAACTCTTAAACTTAACTCTTTCACAGGCATCTTGCCTAAAACCGCAATCCTCTTCAGGGGGGTACGATGTCTATTCCCTTTTCCCAATCTGTTACAGATTTTTGTTGACGCGCTCTTGACCTCATGATATGAAAAAACTAGACAGTGCCACTCATCAGCCGCGACTTGATCAATGCGGGGACGGGAGGGACAGAACGTTTGCGAACCACTAAGTACGAGCTTGCGAGACGGACATCCGAACCCTCCACAGAGGAATACTGAGAGAACGAACCCCATCTCATGGGGACGGCTGGGAGGATGAACCGCTGGCGCATGACCTGATGTAAAGTGAAAGCCGCGGCGCGTCAAGTCATGGATCCCAGCGGTTAGGCCCTTCGGGGTGCCCGGAGCGGACAAAGGAGGGAGCTAAGGTCTCCCCAGGTTCTCTGCGGGACCGTTCATGAACAAGGATATCAGATCTGAAGGGGGGTTGAGATGAGGAGAAAAAGGTTAGTGCGGCTTGGCGAGGCCGTGATTGTTCTTGTGGGTGGCATAGGGATCTGGGTGGGGACGGGAAACCGCACCAATTTAGTTTTGGCCCAGGAGGCCGCGAGCCCCGCGAAGCGGCAAACGGTCATCATCAAACGAGAACCCAGCCGAGTCGTTGTGGACCCTAACCCGACCTTTGCCGGCATCGCCATAGCCCCGGAGCGGGGGGAACTGTTCGTGGCGCAAGATAATGACGCCTTTTCCGGAGGGACCAGTCTCGATGTCTATTCCCTGGACTTTACACCGTCGCTTGGGGTCAGCGAACCCCGTCGCAGAATAGCCGGGCCGATGACTCAGCTGGGAAAAGTATGCGATGTAGCGGTGGCTCCGGAGTTTCGGGAGATCTACGCGGTCGAGGGCGAGGGAAGCGGCATTAAGGCATTCCCTATTGATGCAACCGGGAACGTTGCACCGCTTCGCGAAGTCTATGGCAGCTCCCGCGGCACGTGGGGTCTGATTTACGAGCCGAAGTTCGACGAAATCTATGTAGCGATGCAGCACGTCAACAAGATCGCCGTGTACCGGAGGAACTTTCAATTCACGGACGACCCGCTGCGCTGGATTCAGGGCCCGAAGACGCAGCTGGCCACCCCGCATGGGATCTACGTCGATGTCCAGAGCGATGAGATCTATATCATCAATCACGGCAACTGGCGCAACACCGAGCCGGGGGAGACTCAGTTTACCAGCGTGCCGCGTGAGTTGCTGGGCAGAATTCAGAATTACTGGGATATCCGGAACCCGCTGGTGCCTTCCGGCGGAAAGTTTGTGCCGCCGTCCATCACCGTCTTTTCACGGACAGCCAACGGCAATGTTGAGCCGCTGCGGGTGATCCAGGGGCCAAAGACCGGTCTCAATATGCCCCTGGGGATTTTCCTGGACACGAAAAGTAACCAGCTCGCAGTCGCAAGCAGTGGCGACAACCGGGTCCTTTTCTTCGACGCTAAGGCGCAGGGAGACGTTGCGCCGGTACGCGTCCTGGGCGGTCCTGCGACCGGGCTTTCGGATCCCGTGGACGTGGTCATTGACAGGATACGGGATGAACTCTGGGTTTCCAACTGGACGGGTCATTCGGTAAGGGCTTTTCCCAGAACGGCTGAGGGGAATGTCCAACCGCTTCGGGTGATCCGCAGCTCTCCCGAGGGAACCCCGGCGACAGGCTTCGGCCGGCCCTCGGGTATCGTTTATAACCCGAAACGCAAGGAGTTTCTGGTCCCTAACTGAGTGGCTCAGCCGAGAATCTCGGTCTTCGCCGGTTCGGCGAAGGGACAAGTCAGCCCCATCCGAGTTCTTAAAGGTCAGGCAACTCGTCAGGCACGGACCGCCCATCAGATGGCCGTTGATCCCATTCATGATGAGATCGTGGTGCCGAATCCGTTTGCACAGGCCATCCTTTTCTTCCGCGCTGACGCAGGGGGAGACGAGGCGCCGCTGCGGATCATTCAGGGACCCAAGACGCTTTTGGTCGGGAGCCTGGATGTGGATAACCTCGAGGTAAGTCCCGCCAATGACGAGGTGTACGTGGCCCAGAGATCCGCCGACGCCATCATGGCGTTTGACCGCCGAGCGAACGGCGATGTGGCGCCGCTGCGGATCATCCATGGGCCCAAGACACAATTGCGCTACCCGCACCGAGTGCAGGTGAACGAGGCGAAAGATTCGCTGATCGTGACCTCGGGGCAGGGGATTCTGATATTCGACCGTACGGCGAACGGCGATGTGGCGCCAAAGTGCGTCATCTCAGGGCCCAACACCGGCATTCCGGAGGGACTGGGGATGGAAACAACGATTTCCAAGGCCATGTCGAACCCAGCGGGCACGAAGATCATATTTAGCGGTGGGAACGTGCGGGAATGGGCCGTCGAGCAGCGAGGGAGGCAGCACCAGAGGTCATTTGCGGCCATCTGGAACTGGGGAGACTGCGGCGATGTGCCCCCGTTGTACCGGATGGATTTCAGTGTGGAGGACTTCATCCCGGAAACCCAGGAGGTCGTGGCCAACCCTCAGGACAGCCTGGTCTTCCATCATCTGCCGGAGGCATACTGAGTGCTCCATTTGCCATCCCCTTGAAGTGCTGGGGAACCTGGCATCCAATGGGATGCAGGCACGCTCAGCAAGATGCAGCTTGGGCGGAACTTGATCCCCTCGGGGTTGTGTTCTGGGACTGGCTGGGCTTTGATCCAGGTCGAGTCCACGAAGACTGCCGGATCGGTTATTCTACGCCTGCTGCGGACATTGTGGGCGGGAATAGGGTAGGCATCGGTGAGCTTTAAGGTCATGTCGGCAGCCTTGAGCTGGCTTCCCCAATTCGGATGGCCACTCTCGGTGGTTGCATCGAGACTGCGTTTAATGGTACGCACCGCATCTTTGGCAGTCAATTCAACGTCTCCCATGACCCTTTCAATCTCGGCCTTGATGTTAGGTTTTGTCAGGTTTTCACTGCCGATCATGCGTGCCGTGGCGTAGGTCGCATTTGGATAGGCGGTCGTCGCGGCTTGGTTTGCGTTGCCGCCGTTCTCGACATAGGCCGCGATGAAATGTCGTTGCTTCGGCGTAGAGTTTCGTTTACCGTGCCGCAATTCCTCCCTCCTGTTTTTCTCCTGTCGAGATTGTGAATCCTTGTGAGTCCTTTGACTTTGAGCGGTGTCGAAAAATCCGAATTTCTGGTGTGTTTGTTAACGTTTAGAAGTGATTGTGGATAAGTTCTAGACGGATCTTGAGTCCAGTGCGTCTGCCAGTTCCGCCACTTCGGCATATTGTTGAAGTTAGTACCATTTTTCAACTTTGACTTCGACGCCGGGCGCGGTCACGGCCTTGCGAAAGACCTCCACATCAGAACCCCGGAAATGATAGGGGTAAACGACCTTGGGTTTGAAGGCGTTGACGCACTCGGCCGCCTCGGCAGGAGGCATGGTGTTGGGAGGATTCATACACACAAAGGCGATGTCGATGTTCTTCAGCTCCTTCATCTCCGGAATGCAGTCGGTGTCTCCCGAGAAGTAGATTCTCTGGTTTCCCAGGGTCAGCACGTAGCCGTTTCCTCTCCCCTTGGTGTGGCGGATTTCTCCGCTGGCGTTAGGTTTCAAATTGTACATCGGCACCGCCTCGATCCCGATGTCCAGCACGCGGGTGGTTTCTCCATTGTTCAGCACTTTGGCATCGGTGACGGTCTGCTGCACGGCTGCCGGAGCCACGATCACCGTTCCCGCCTTGCGTACCGCGGCGATCTGCGTTGGATCCATATGATCGCCGTGAATATCTGTGACCAAGAGGAGATCGGCTGCCGGGACTCCCTGGTAGTTCCCCTGGCTCCAGGGATCCACATGGATGATTTTGCCGTCCCATTTCAGAACGGTCGATGCGTGCATGATGGGAACGATTTCTACATCGGCTGCATTCAGGTCGGCGGCCAGTAAGCAGAAGAGCGCAAAAAATAGTCGGTTCATCGGTCCTCCCATGGTTTTCGAACCAGCGCTGCGCTGAAGCGAAAAGGTGCAGTCTTTCAACAGCTCCGGGAAGCCTCCCGGCCATCACTTCGATGCGGTATGAGCGCCCGCATATTCTCGCCTATCCACTCATCAAGATCAACGGGTATACTTGCCGGGACATGCCGAAGAAGCCCGCTTGCCTGTGCTCTCCGGGTTGAAAGCTCTGTGCGGGAGTGCAGAGAATACCATCAGCCGCATCCCGGGTGATCAGGTTGAATGGCCAGTCGGCCCCGCTTGTAGTATTGGAGTTCGAGGGTGCGGGCGGCAGAAATACGGTCAAGAAACTAAGGTTCAAGGCGTGTTCCCCGCACCACTTTTTGGTTTCCACGCCCTTGCCCGGCGCTGCGCCTCGGTGATCTGCTGAGGCGTCATCTTCGCGGCAACATAATCCCGGAGTTGAGCATAGTCTTTCTGTTTATCACCACTGGCCCGCGAAGCCGCAAGGTTGTAGTGCATATGTGCCTCAACGTAGTCTTGAGGCACCCCATTGCCGTTGCTGTACATGACGCCCGGTTACAGATGAACATAGCAGGGCTTCAGCTTCCAGATTTCGGGCTCTATGCATTCAACGTTTACGTTGCGGGTGAGCTATCCAGGACTACAACCTTCTGCGTCAGTCAACCACCAGCAGCGCCGAAACAGACCTCATAAAAGATCGGGGGTCAGTTACGACAACATTACCAGAATGGATCTCAGCGATCGCGGCGGGGATCTCAGCATTAGCCGCCATCGTGTCAGCAATTTTTTCTCAGAGAGGTAAGAAAGCTTCGGATGACATAAAAACGTTGCTTTCTCAGAACCAGACGCAATCCCAAACACAGAACATCACCCTCAACGTTGGTACGTCCAGCGGTGGGAATGCGCAGGCAAGCCTTGATTTTACTTCCGGTTCTGTACAACTTCCTCAGCAGGCTGAACGCGCGGACGATCGGTCGGGGTTGACGCAAGAATTCCAAAAGACAAACGACTCTCACTAGCGGAGCTAGCAGTTCGAGTTTGGTGTTTCGCAGATTGTGGGGCCGTGGAGCTCATTACCCGAACTTTTAGGTTTTTCAATTCTACTTCTACCATCGACTCCTCCTTCCTCTAGAGACAACGTAGCGCTCTATGAGTTCAAAATATTTCAAGGGTAGCAGGACTATACAGTGCCACTCATCTGTTTCAAAGGAAATTCTACTGCGTCTATGGCGCCGCTGCAAGCCAATCCCGATTAACCCGATTGACCCGGGATTGACCCCCTTCCCTTGCACTTGCATTGACTCCCCATTGCAGTGGCCGTACACTAGACCTGTTCGCATTGAAAGCGGGAGCTCGGGGAACCGGGCTGAGAGGGGAGCCAAGAGGCTGCCGACCGCCTGAACCTGACCCGGGTAATACCGGCGTAGGGAGGAAGCAATGAAATCAGTCCGCCGCCCATTGCAAGCCCGCTCGCGGCGTCCTCTCTTTCTTTCCGGCCAGGGACTTATCCGGTTTCCCTGCCAAGGAGCAATCCGATGAGCGTAAACACCCACCATCCATCCAGCCGGAAGATCTACGTTGAAGGCGCCCGGCCCGGCGTCCGGGTGCCGATGCGGGAGATCCTGATCCGGAGCGAAAAGCCGCTGCGACTCTACGACACGAGCGGACCCTACACCGACCCGGATTTCTCGCCCGACCTTGATCGGGGTCTGCCGCCGCTGAGAAAACAATGGATCCTCAGTCGCGCCGACGTGGAACCGTCTGCGCCCCGCGGACTGCGGGCCAGACCGGGAAGGACAGTCACACAGATGCACTACGCGCGTCGCGGCGAGATCACGCCCGAAATGGAGTTTGTGGCCATTCGAGAGGGGGTTCCTCCTCAGTTTGTCAGGGACGAAGTGGCGCGCGGGCGCGCCATCGTTCCCTCCAACATCAACCATCCCGAATCAGAGCCGATGATCATCGGCCGCAACTTTGCGGTCAAGATCAACGCCAACATCGGGAACTCGGCGGTGGCTTCATCCATTCAGGAAGAGGTCGAGAAGATGACCTGGGCCATCCGCTGGGGCGCCGACACGGTCATGGATCTCTCAACGGGCGACCAAATCCGTGAGACGCGGGAGTGGATTCTTCGCAACTCGCCGGTTCCGGTCGGAACGGTTCCAATCTACCAGGCGCTGGAGAAGGCCGGCGGCAAGGCGGAGAATCTGAGCTGGGAAGTCTATCGCGACACGCTGATCGAACAGGCGGAGCAGGGCGTGGACTATTTCACCGTCCATGCCGGGGTGCTGCTGCGCTACGTTCCTCTGACGGCGCGGCGCACCACTGGAATTGTTTCGCGCGGCGGCTCCATCATGGCCAAGTGGTGCCTGGCGCACCACCAGGAGAGCTTCCTGTACACCCGCTTCCGGGAGATTTGTGGAATTATGGCGGCCTATGACGTCGCCTTTTCACTGGGCGATGGGCTGCGTCCTGGTTCGATCGCCGATGCCAACGATGAAGCGCAGTTTGCGGAGCTGGACACGCTGGGCGAGCTGACCCGGATTGCGTGGGAGCATGACGTGCAGGTGATGATCGAAGGTCCCGGCCATATTCCGATGCACCTGATCAAGGAAAATGTGGACAGGCAATTGCAAGTCTGCCACGAAGCGCCGTTCTATACGCTGGGGCCCCTCACTACGGACGTGGCTCCGGGGTACGACCACATTACATCGGCCATTGGCGCGGCCATGATCGGTTGGTACGGCACCGCCATGCTTTGCTACGTCACCCCCAAGGA
>JACQGG010000187.1 GCA_016199665.1 Acidobacteriota bacterium
ACGTAACACTATTTTAGCCACGGCCAGGAAATGATCGGGATGGTGGTTCGCATTGTCGTGGGGGGCACTGGGGATCCGGGTGAAAAACCGCTCGGATACCGAAGTCGAGAGGAGCGTGCCCCACCCTTCAAAGAGGCACTCCGCGCATTTGAGTTTCTCAAGTCTGATGAGATTGTAAGTAAGAAAACGATTCCCTGTCGTGCCAGGGACCTTGGCCGTAAGTTCCCCATGTACTGATTGATGAATTGAGGTCTTGCCAGCCCGCGGATTTCGCCTCTTACTCGCGCAGGAAACCCTTCTCTTGATAGTACCGTTGAGCCCCGGGGTGGAGGGGAATAGAAATCGTGCTGACCTTGCGACCGAACTCTGTCATGTCTTCAGGCGTAGGATTCGAGCTCCCCGGAAAGGTGACGCCGCCATAATTCGCGGCGGCCTCCCGCTGATCGCGCTTCTCGACCACAATTTTCGCCAGCCGGTACGCCAGATCATCGTCCATGTCTTCCCGCACCACGATCAGCCAGCCGGCAAAATCAGGCGCCAGAAACGGGGCGTCCTGCCCCGGGTAGGTATGGGCGGGCACGGTGACAAAGGGCCATCCGTACTCGTCGTGCATTTGCCTGGCAACGCCAGCCTCCACACTGAGAAAGTTCAAAGGCCGCCGGCGCGCGATTTCCTTGGCATCCTCTTCCGCGAAGGCCTCGTTGAAGATGGCGTTGGCTTTGCCCGAGCTTAACTGGTCGCGAGTGAAGGTGGGCTTCCCTTCGATGAACTGGCCGCCCCATCGCTTGAATTCTTCCGGGTCAATTCCATGCCGCCGCAGCAGTTCAAGCAAAAGAAACCCGATGGCGTTGTCGCCGTCCAGATACCCGGTTGTAATCTTCAGAGGAACCTTCTTCTGCTTCAGATCGGCAAAAGATCGAATTCCCAGGCTTGCGTCGACGGCAAACGTGGTCCACTCGCCCGAAGGGAGCGCTGCCACTCCCCGGACCGGAATCGAAGTCTGGAACAGCCCTTTTCCCCGGTAGGCCATCAGCGCCACCCCCTGGGTATTGACCACGCTGGCGTCGGCCCTCCCGGCGGCCAGGTCGAGCAGCCCGTCGCGGAATCCCCTCGCCGTCATGTGAAAATCCAGCCAGAGACTCGTGCTCGGATCCTGCTCCAGCAGATTATTCAGCAGCCACATAGTCGTACGGGCATACCCGCTATAACCCACCCCGCCGCCGGAGATGCGAATCGCCCCCCGGTTTTTCGCCATGCTCCCCTGGGCCAGGACTGGAAGCCCGGCCCCGAATGTCACAAAAAGGAAAACAGTGATCGCCCATGCACTCAGGTCGGCTCCCTTCGCCTGCTTCCAGTAGTTCCGCATATCCCTCATAGAGAGCCTTGTTTGCTCAGCAGTTGCACCTCCCGTTTCCGGTAAAGCAACGGATCGCTGCCGAAATCTCTCATGAAATCTCCTTTTGTATTGATCCCCGGAATGGCGGGGATCCAGTCCTCTCTCAGCAATTGGTCGGCCTCACCGTACCGGCTGGCCAGAGCCCTAACCTCAGGGTCGTCCAATGCCGTCAGATGTCCCTTGTCGATGATCTTGAGACGCCTGGCTGACCCCCGAGTCTTTACGTCATAGGTTGTAAAATATTGATGGACATGAAATCCGTGGGTATTCGGGACTCCCATCTTACGCGCGTATTCCTCCACCTCGGGCGCCAGATTCCCAACCCCGAAGCCAAATCTGAATATCCCCGCCCGATAGAGTTCGCCCACACCGCCCAAGACTCCTCCCAAAGCCTTTGGATTGGTTCCAGGAATTCCCTCGCACACCCAGAAGAACCCCTTGTCCGGAAGAAAAGGAAAATGGAGGTTTTTCACTTTTTCGTTGTTCAGTATCGCACTCCAAACCGCGCCATACTTTCCGCCCCCCTCAATGCCCTGGGCCTTGCCGTCCTTCACGTAGACTTTGATCAGCGGATAATAACCATTGTGATTGGATGTGCCTGCGACGACTCCCTCCGCCTTGGGAACCACCTGTCCTTTATAACCCTGGGTGATGTAGAGAAGTCTCGTTCCCTGAAAGGGATAGAGATAAACCTGGCCGACGTGGTAAGTTCCCTTGCTCCAAAGCTCCGCTTCCTGGGGAGTCAGGGAAAATCGGATGTCCGTTCCTTGGGGTTCAGTGATTCTGGCTTCCTCCACCCAGGGAACAACTTCGATTGTTCGTTCGACAACCAGGTGCCATACATCGCCTGGAAACCGACTCGCCAGGCTGATGGCGCGATCCATCAGGGTTGCGGCATAGAAGTAGCCTTTCCACTTTGGACCGACTTCAGACGCCATGTAAACGCGCAGCGGCCGCCCGCCAAAGAACGCATCGTATTCCGGATGCAGCTCGGTAATGTATTTCTTCAGCGCCTTTCGATAGGTCTTGGCCGAATCCCTTTCCGCGTTTTCATCGAGCTGTATGTTAAAACCCACTTCCCTTCTCAGCTCGATTGCCTCCTTTCTTTCCTTTTCGGGCAGAAGGCTCAAAAAGGCGAACGCCTCTCTGGAGCCGTCTCTCGGTCCGCGAGAGCCGCCGCCCGCAGGCCCTCTCAAGAGGATCCCGCTTTGGTAGGCCTCATTTTCGCCAATTCCAAGCGTCTCCTTCACGATATCGCGAGAATACGCGTAATGGGCTTCAACTCCCCGCTCGCGATAAGCTTCGATGAGCGCGCTCAAGATCCGCATGTCCTGGTTTTGGGGTATTTCAAAGAGAACCTTCTGGCCGGCATCCACGTTGCCGAACGGAGTCTCCCCCTCCCTTACTCTTACCAGTCTCTTTGCCAGCGCCCTGAGCTCGTCATCCGAAATATTCCTGGGAACGACGGGAGGATACCGAGGTTCAGGAAAGGCCGTACTCTCGAGAACCTCTTTTTCCCGCATGGAGAAAAAGAGAATCGCACCGACGACAAAAGCGCTTCCCAAAGTCAGCAATCCGCGTTTCATCCGGTCCTCCTCCCGCTTGGGTACGATTCAAATTGCCCGCTCCCGGCTTTTGTATCTCCAGACCCTATGCCGGCTGCAAAGAAGCCACGGCGCCCATCGTGGAAGTCTTCCCGCACCACGATCCGCCGGACGGCAAAATCAGGCGCCAGAAACGGGGCGCCTTCCTGCCCGGAACAGGTATTGGCGGGCATGGTGACATTGTAGTCGGTTTCTTTGCTCAACGAGAACGCAAAATTGACGATTTTTCCAGTTTCTCACTTTCCCTCCGCTTGGATTACAATAGCCCACACTCTGCGGCCGAACCTGACGGGGAGGGAAAGAAGATCAAGGCAGAGAATCGCGTGTAAGAGGTTTGGATGGGAAGTTTCATGCCTGTTTGAAAGGAGTCAAGACATGAAGAAGGCAGCAGCTCTAGTGGTATCTCTGGCAGCGACCGTTCTGCTTCTTGCGCATGGGAACGAGGAGCGTACGGCGGAAGTGACGGTGAAGGGACAGAAGATTTCGATCAAGTACTTCAGTCCTCATTTGAAGGGCCGGGACCTCCTGTCTCAGATCCAGGCGGGAATGGAGTGGCGGATGGGCGCGGACACTCCCACGACCCTCACCACCCAAGCCGATCTTTCCTTCGGAAGCGTGGTCATCCCTAAAGGATCCTATTCGCTGGTTGCAAAAAATATCGGTCCTGAGCAGTGGACGTTGATCTTCAGCTCGGATCCTCAGATCCGCGGGATCCGGCGCGATGTCGCAAAGGACGTGGCGGCGGTGCCATTGACCGTGGCAAAGCTGCAGGAAACGGTCGACCACATGAACATCGAGCTAAAGCCGGCGGGAGAAAATTCTGCGCAGTTCAGCCTGGCGTGGGGAAATTCAACTCTGACAACCAGCTTCTCCGTGGCGGGCTAGGCCCAGCCGAAACCATGCTTTGACAGCGGCAGCGAGCGGATACGCTTGCCGGTGATGGCAAAAATGGCATTGCACACGGCCGGCAAGATGGGCGGAAGCGCGGGCTCGCCCAGGCCGGTGGGCGGGTTGTCTGTCGTGCGGAACTGAACCTCAATCTGCGGCGGCGCCTGCGTCAGGCGCGTCAGCGGAAACTGGTGGTAGTTGCTCTGCAACGCCCGCCCGCGCTCAATCGTGATCTCCTGGGCCATAAGCTCGCTCAGTCCATCGATGACCGAGCCTTGCACCTGGTTGACCGCGGTGCTGGGATTGATGATCTGGCTGCCGATATCGGCGGCCACCCAGACCCGGTTGACCTTCACCCTGCTTTTCCCGTCGACGGTGACTTCCGCCACCTCGGCGAAGTATCCCAGATGGGCGTAGTGGAACGCGACCCCCATAGCAGTACCCTTCGGCAGCGAGCGCGAGCCCCAGCCGGACTTCTCCGCCACCAGCTCCAGCACGCCGCGCATGCGCCCCGCATCGTAGCCGTCGCTCCCGTCGGGATTGGCGACCTTGCGCGGTTCCCCGAGCAGATCCAGCCGGAACTGGACCGGATCCCGGCCCGCCGCGTGAGCCAGCTCGTCAATGAATGACTGGAACACGAACGCGCGGCCGTTGCTGCTCGGAGCACGGAGGGCGCCGGTCGGCACCCCCAGCGGCATGGTGGAGGCATGGAGCTCAAAGTTGGGAATAAAGCGCGCCGGGAACTCGCTGCGGGATATGTCCGAGCTCGGCGCGAAGTTCTCGCCGCTGCCGAAGCTCACAAAGTGACCGCGCCAGGCGATCAGCTTGCCGGACGCATCCACGCCCCCCTTGAGGAAATGAAAGCCCGCCGGGCGGTAAAAGTCGTGGCGCATGTCATCCTCGCGCGTCCAAAGGAGTTTGACGGGCGCGCCGGCGACTTTGGAGATCCAGGCGGCCTCAACCATATAGTCGTTGGTCAGGCGCCGGCCGAAGCCCCCGCCCATTCGCGTGAGATGAATCGTGATATCACGCTCGGGAACGCCCAGGGTCTTGGCCACGAGCGCGAGGCCGCTCTGCGGCGTCTGACTGGGCGCCCAGATCTCCAGCTTGCCGTCCTTATAGTGCGCCGTGCAGTTCTGCGGCTCCAGCGGCGCGTGAGCCAGGAACGGGTAGAAGTAGGAGGCCTCCACCACCCTGGCGGCGCTCTGCAGCGCCGCATCGACGTCGCCGTCCTTGCGCAAGGTGAGCGCCGGCGGCTGCTTTGAAAGCTCATCGGCGCGGCGGACAAAACCCTCGCTGCTCTGCTCGGCCGTCGGGCCTTCATCCCATGTCACCCGCAGCTTCTGCCGCGCTGTTTGCGCCGCCCACCAACTGTCGGCCACAACGGCGACCCCGCCGAGCAGACCTCTCAGATCCGTGCCGCCCTCGACGACGAAGGCGTGCCGCACGCCGGGCAACGCCTTGATCTCGTCCAAATTGGCGCTGACCACCTTGCCGCCAAACACGGGGCACTTCTCAAACACCGCGCACAGCATGCCCGCTACGGTGACGTCGATGCCATAAAGGGGTTTCCCCATGACGATGGCCGCGTTGTCGACGCCGGGGGTCGGCCGCCCGATGATCTTGTAGTCCTTTGCATCCTTCAACGGAACTGTCTTCAGGTCTGGCGGCGCCAGCGTGGCGGCCTCGGCCGCAAGCTCGCCGTAGCCGAGTGCGCGGTTTGTGGGCCGATGATGCACGCGGCCGGAGGCGGCGTAGCAGTCGGATTCCGCCACGCCCCAAGTCTGGGCGGCCGCCCGGATCAGCATCTGCCGGCCGGCGGCGCCCGCCTGCCTGAGCGGGTCCCAGTTGGTCGGCGTTGCCCGGCTCCCTCCGGCCGACTGCGGGCCGTATTTCGGCTGGTCGGTGTCCGCCTGCTCGATTTTCACATCCTTCCAGTCGACTTCCAGCTCCTCGGCGATCAGCATGGGCAGCATGGTCTTGACGCCCTGGCCGATCTCGGGATTCTTGGCCATGATCGTGACAGCCCCATCGGAGGTGATGCGGATGAATGCATTCGGCATGAAAGCGGCTGCCGAGTCGGCCTCCCCGGCAAGCGCCTCGGCCGCGGGTTCGAGATAGGTGGCCAGCAACATGCCCCCGCCGGCCAGGGCGGTTACACGCAGGAACGAGCGACGATCAACAGAGACGGGCCCCATGGCGCCTCCTTACGTGTTGCCCGGCCCGTTTGAGCGGGCTGGCTGGATAGACCGCATCGATCGCACGGTGGCAATCGACGCCGCCCTGTGAATAGCCTGGCGGATTCGCAAATAGGTTGCACAACGACACAGGTTGCCGTTCATTGCGGCGTCGATGTCAGCGTCGGTCGGCTTCGGAGTCCGGGCGAGCAAGGCGGCGGCCGACATGATCTGGCCCGCCTGGCAATAGCCGCACTGCGGCACGTCGAGTTCCCGCCAGGCTTGCTGCAGCGGGTGCGAGCCGTCCGGCGAGAGACCTTCGATGGTAGTGATCACCGCGCCCGCGGCCGCCGATACGGGCGTCTGGCAGGAGCGCACCGCCCGGCCGCCGAGATTGACGGTGCAGGCGCCGCACTGCCCGATACCGCAGCCGTATTTGGTGCCGGGAAGGCTGAGGACATCGCGCAGCGCCCAGAGCAGCGGCATGTCGGGAGGCACGTCGACCGTGCCGGATCTCCCGTTGACCTTCAATACAAAGCGCATGGCTTCCACCTTTCAAGAAAAGTAATGAGCGAGATGAGAAATCGCCCTTCCATCGAGTTTGTTCCTCTTACTGGGGCTGGTTGCCCGCCGGGTTAACGTAATAGCCCGGCCGGTACCAGATCTGTGAAGCCGGCCGGTTCATTTTGATTTCAACCTGACGCCAGTCATTGCCGCCGGGCCGCAAAGCGGGGTAATAGCTCAACGTGTACTGCTGGTGCAACTCGTTCACCAGTTGCTGCGCAATGACCTGAATTGCAGCGGTTTGGCCGGTGAACATTCGGAAAGCGCGGCCGCCGCTGACGGCGGTCAGCCGGTTAAACGCGTGGTGATATATGTGGTACATGGTACGGCGATGCACGGCAGGATCATTCTCATCGTCATCGATGCCGATGGCGTAGACCGAAACGTCCGATCGCTTCAGCATCTCCTCCACCCGGGCGGAAGGGATACGGCTCCTCGTATCAAATCCATCCGTGATCAGGAGCAGGATCTTCTTATCGTTCCTGGCGGCCTTCATCTCCTGTATCGCCCTGCTAATGGCGTCATACATAGCGGTTTCCCCGCCGGCCTTGATGTCTCGGAGCGGCCGCTCGATCTTTTCCGCGTCACTGGTAAACCGATGCCGAACCTGCACGTCCGAGTTGAAGCTGACCAGGAACATCTCGTCCTGCGGCCAGAGCGCCCGTGAGGTTTCCCGCACGGTTTGCAGCGCATGCTGGATTTTGTATCTCATGCTGCCGCTCGCATCCACCAGGATGCCGACGCTGACGGGAACACGCACGTCGTGCGAGAAAAAAGAGACCTTCTGCGCTTCTCCATCTTCGAAAACTTGAAAATCTTCGGCCCTCAGGTCATCTCTGTACCTGCCACGTTCGTCCAGCACTGTCGCCCTGATGTTTACCACGTCAACTTCTGCCGTAAATCTGTAAGGAGCGTCCAGGGGAGTCGTCGGGGGAGGGTTTTCGGAGGGCGGGCTGTGGGCCGGCGGCGGCGGCGCCGGAATCTGAGCGGTTGCCACCACGCCCAGCGACATCAAACCAAGCAAGATGATGAGTCCAATCCCTCGTTTGGCGCTTATATTCATTGTGAACACCTTTCGGTTATTCCTCTTCTAGGGGTATAAGATATATTCTATACCCGGGTCAGGGTAGATATTCCAGTGTAATCTGAAGTAATCTTAATTTTTTGCCTTATGATCGGTTGAAGGCGGCTGCAGTGCTTACCGACCGTCCCCCACGCAACGCGGCGCTCCTGGCACAGTTCCTTGAAAGCGACCGGCTTGCCGTCATCGAACTCCCACAGCAGGATCGCCTGAGCAGACTGGCCCAGTCGATCGATTTGGCCATGAAGGACGGGACCAAGGCGGTAGTGCAACAGGCATGCGCGGAGTTCGTGGAGGCGACATCGGAGTTTTACCAGGTTCGCAAACCGGGGATCCGCGTTCTTGCGGCTCGTCCGCTCCGGGTCCGAGACGGCGGGCGGGCCACCGAGCTTTTTGGGGACTACGCTCCCGAAGAGATGCTGATCCGCGTCTGGATGCGGACGGCTGTCCGCAAGCAAGTCACCTCTTTTGGGACATTTCTAAGCACTCTTTGCCATGAGTTGATCCACCACCTGGATTACGTGCAGTTTGGATTCGGCGACTCGCCGCACACGCGCGGCTTTTACGAGCGCACTGCAGCGCTCTACCACCATGCGCGCGGTACCGCTGCGAAACGGTTGTTCTGGCTGCGCGTGCCGGGCGGACGTTGGCGCATCGACTGGCCGCGGACCAACCGCAGCGCCTAAGTGTCCCCACTCATAATTACACTAACGTTTGTGGCAAGCGCGGCGGGTCAGGAGGGCCATTTGGGGCGGGCGATCTCAAAGCGGTCCAGAGTTCTTGTGTAACTTATGCCGCCCATGCGGCCAACAGCCCGCAGTTTGTCGGGATCGATCTTGAAGATGTCGTGTTCGGGATCGGCAAGCACGGCTTCGTCAACATGGAAGAGAATGACTTCGCCGATGACCAGGCTGCCGCCGCCGGGTTTGTCGCTCACGGTAATCACATTGACCAATTGACACTCCATTTGTACGTGTGATTCCTTTACGCGCGGCGGACGGACGCGCTCGCTCGGAACAGGCGTCAGACCGCTAATCTCAAATTCGCTGATCTGGGGCGGGAACTCGGCCGCGGTGGCATTCATCTGGTTAACGAATTCCTCGGAAACGATGTTGACGACGAACTCCCGGGTGTCGCACACGTTGCGAAGCGTATCCTTGGCGGCTTTTTCCGGACCACGATGCTGCGGCGAAAATACGACGCAAGGGGGATTTGAACTGCCCGCGGTGAAATAGCTGAACGGAGCCAAATTCAGGCGTCCGTTCGGATCGATCGTGGACACGAAAGCGATCGGACGCGGGACAACCGCGCCGACCATGAGCCGGTAAATGTCTTGATATCTCTTATCTCTGGGATCAATCTGCATAAGGGCTCCTCTATCAGGGTCCGTGAAGCGATAATGTTTGCACCGCGGCGCGCGCCTAACCCAGGTTTGTCACAGAGCCGCGCGCGTAAGCAAGCGGCGCACTACCTCATTGAAATTCCGCGCCGCTCCCTGGCGGTCGCGGTTCGGGTGGAGTGCTGCCGGCCGGTAGGCTCGCCGGCGCCGCGACGGCCGGCAGCGAGCGGATCCTGCTAACAGGGGGGTTCGCCTGCCTGGTGCATGCGGCTCTTCGAGCAGTTCCAACTCCGGGCGACTATCATAGCAAACTTGCGCCGAGTCATCTTGCAGCCTGCGACACATTTGCACCCGCCGGTTTGATTCGGGCGCTGCCGTTTCCAATACGGATTCCTGCTCCGGGTTCAGGCAGACGAAGCATTGACCGCCGCCGAAGAATAACTACTTCGGCCAACGACATTTTCCGCCGGCTATGCTAATATTCATCGCGTTAACACTCGCGTTCACGGAAGCCAGGGAAGAGCCTTCTTGGAGGAATCAGACTATTTCCTCCACACAGGACCCTTCCCTTGTTCAGTCACCTTGTTGCAGGGAGAAAGGATATGAAACGAATTTTGAAAGTGGGCGGATTATTATTATTGACCTGCCTCATTTTGGCGTTGATCACGCTGCGCGCTGTTGGCTTGGACCCCCGAGATCGCGCGCCCGGGTACTCCGGCCGGCCCGGATTGTGGCTTTCAGGGGAGCTCGTCACCACCCCGGTCACTGACTGGTCTTTCAGCGACCAGTTTCCGACGATCTGTATTCAGACCCGATCCTGGTACCTTATTCCCCACTCGGTGATAACAAATTGTGTCGCGCACAACGGCCAACTTTATGTGACCTCCAGTTACGGCGCGACAGGCGAGTTCCCGCGTGATAAGTTATGGAACCGAAGTGTAATGCGGGATCCTCGCGTCCGCCTGAAGATCGGGAATCAATTGTTTGACCAGAGATTATCGCTGGTCACCGATCCCACCGAAAAGAGAGAAGTGCTCCAGAGCAAAGCGAAGAAATACCCTGATTTGAAGCCGGCGCCCAAAGTCTATGTTTTCCATGTGCTGCCGCGTTAGAAGCCCTCTGCGTGCAGTTAAATATTCGAGTGCCAGAGTTGGCCCCCGAATCTGGAATTGTTAAGATTGCGGGTGTGACCAAAAAACCGGGGCGTGTGAGAACATCCGAGGCGCTGGCAAAACTGTGCCATAGCGCCTCCAGGCTCCGCGACCAGGGAAAAGGACGTACCGTAAGTTTTTCACCCAAGGTCTTCATTCCTCTCACCCAGCTTTGCCGCGATTTTTGTTCCTATTGCAGCTTCCGAAAGAGTCCTCGACAAACGCAGGTTCTTTACATGAGTCCGGAGAGCGTGCTGGAAGTGGCTCGCTCCGGAGAGAGGCTCGGCTGCCGGGAGGCGCTGTTTGTGCTGGGTGAGAGGCCCGAAGAACGCTATCCTGAGGCGAGAGCCTGGCTGGCCAGGCACGGATACGACAGCACTCTGGAGTATCTCTACCAGATCTGCAAGTTGGTACTGTCAGAAACCGGCCTTTATCCTCACAGCAATGCGGGCAATATGACCCGGAGTGAACTGGAGGCCCTGAGGGAAGTGAATGTCTCGATGGGGCTGATGCTGGAGAACCTCAGCGAGCGTTTGTGCGGACCCGGCGGCCCCCACCAACGGGCTCCCAGCAAGAGTCCTCAGTTGCGGCTGGAAACTTTGAGACAGGCCGGGGAACTGAAGATCCCATTTACCACCGGTCTTCTAGTCGGGTTCGGTGAAACAGCAGAGGAGCGCACTGAATCGCTGGCGGCCATCGGTGAGCTTCACCGCCGATATGGACATATTCAAGAAGTCATTATCCAGAACTTTCAGGCCAAGGCCAAAACGCCGATGAGAGAGGCTGGGGGGCCGTCGCTTCCGAAGATGCTGGAGACGATGGCCCAGGCTCGCATTCTCCTCGGTCCGGAGATGAACATTCAAGCGCCCCCCAATTTGGCCCGGCGCTATGGCCCGGGCGCCCGCAAGGCGTACCTGGATGCAGGCATCAACGACTGGGGCGGAATTTCCCCATTGACCGTGGACTATGTCAATCCGGAAGCGCCTTGGCCCCAGCTTGCCGCTTTACAGGATGAAATGACCCGCAATGGATTTCAACTATGCGGGCGTTATCCGGTCTACCCGGAATATATGAGCAACGATGGATTCTTGCCCAAGGCCCTGAAGCAGCGGCTTTTCTTGGAGGCCGATTCCAGAGGCTTTATTCCGGACGGGATTTGGTGTCGCGGCCCGGTTTTCAGCTCCAAGGCAGAATTCATGGCGGGCTGGCGACCCGGCCGC
>JACQGG010000194.1 GCA_016199665.1 Acidobacteriota bacterium
CCTCACTGCCGGGTGCACCCTGACCAAACAGCGGAGCAGATGCAATGATAAGCACCAGCACTAGACAACCCAGACCCAGACCCCGAAATAAATCCTTCATGACTCTCCCCTCCAATGGGCGCCTTGCCACTCACTCAACTGAACCACAACTCCGGATTTCGATCGGCCCACGCGGCCCGAATCCGCTTTCCAGCAACTCACAGACGAAAGAAATAAATGCATGCTATGCTCACCACACTTGCTACTGAATCTTGGGCTTTGGGCTGCCCCAGGGCCAGCCATCCCCCCAGTGTCACCAAGGTAAACCGGATCCTACCATAGTGTGATTTAAATCACAAAGTGTTTTTTTTAAAAAAAATTCCCCAACACACGGCCGACATATCACAATGTGATTTAAATCACACGCTTTGAGGCCGCAACAAGTAGGATTCAGCTCACAAATATTTTTTCTAGGCTCTTGAAAGACGGCTAAATCGTTCCGACAACCCGCCTTAGGCAAAGAAGGTGCCAATGCAAGATGCCGTACCGGGCTAATTGTGTAACCCGCTCATGCGTAAGAGAATGCAGCCTTACGAGGCAAGACGAACTCCGAAAACAATGGCGGCCGCCCGCAACCTTGCGTCAATGCATTGACACAATTGCCATTCCCTTGACTTAACGCCTCGATCCACAAATCGCGTTTGCGGGACTAAGCACTCGCTTGGTTCAACAGCTCCGTTGAAGCGTCGTCGAGTTGGAGTCTGGTCGCCCCGATCAGATCATTCAATTGGACCAGGCTGGTAGCGCTGGCAATGGGGGCTGTAATGCTTGCACGCGAGATGAGCCAGGCGAGGGAAACTTGCGCCGGAGTCGCATTGTATTGTCCTGCGATCTGATCCAGGGCCGTGAGGATCCTGAATCCCCGGTCATTGAGATACTTCCTGACCCTCTCGCCCCGGGCGCTCTTTGACAAATCACTTTCCGACCGGTACTTGCCTGTGAGGAATCCGCTGCCCAAAGAGAAGTAGCTGATTACCCCCAGCCCTTCCGCCTGGCAGAGGCGTTCTAGCTTCGATTCATACTCGGCGCGATCATAGAGGTTATACAGAGGTTGCAGGCTCTGATAACCGGGACACCCCCGCTGCCGGCTGATCTGCTGCGCTTGAGCCAACCGTTCCGCGCTGTAGTTTGACGCGCCAATGGCCCTGACTTTTCCCTGCCGGATCAAATCGGCATAGGCCTGGAGAGTTTCTTCCATCGGCGTCTCCAGATCGTCGGTATGAGACTGGTAGAGGTCGATGGTGTCGGTTTGCAGGCGGCGGAGGGAGTCCTCCACTGCCCGAAAAATGTACGATCTTGACAGGCCCTTCTGATCTGGGCCCATTTCTTTTCCGACCTTTGTGGCAACCAGGACATTTTTCCGGTTGCCGGTTCGCTTCAACCATTTTCCAATGATGGTTTCCGACTCGCCTCCCTTGTTGCCCGCAACCCACGTCGAATAGGCATCGGCGGTGTCAATGAGATTAAACCCGGACGAGACGAACGCATCCAGCAGCTTGAATGATGTCGGCTCATCGACAGTCCATCCAAATACATTCCCTCCAAAGGCCAGCGGGGCAGTTTCCAGTCCGGAATTTCCGAGCCTGCGCTTTCTCATTCTTTCTTTCTCCATCGGTCTGGCAGGCGTCCATCACAGCCCGAGCTGAACGATGCGGCTGCCACTTCATCCCTGCGGGCTTGTGCCCGACCAAGATTTATCTTCGCCATTCATTCTGACACAGAATCCCGCTGGAGCTCCCCTGGAGTTGCAACCGCAGACCTGGGGGTCAACCCAGGAAATTCAAACGGCGTCCGATGGAGTATTTTCCCCGTGAGTGAATGGTCCTGGCTCAGTGCAGTCTGCGACCGCTGCGGCGACCGCATAGCAGAATCATCTGTTCGCACAGCAGGCCGGCGATCCAGGACTTCCCCGATTTCGGGTCCCCGGCCACCAGCACACTGCGCCACTGCAGGGCGAGCTCCAGCTTCTGGCCGTCGTCGGTGCAGCCAAGGATTAAACGCCGGCGCTTTGCCCCCTCCAATGGCAAGCGCGGCTGTGGTTGGGCAATCTTCTGGCGGATATAGGCGGCCACGGCAGAAGGACCGGCGCCTTCAAGGGTTTCGTCCGCTACGGCTTTAAGACGCGCGCTGCCCCAGCCGACCGCCACGCCAACTTCACATATGCCAAGCAACTCGTGGTCATTCTCGGCATCACCGATCGCGATCGCGTTGTGCGCCGACAGGCGCAAAGCCGTCAGCGCTTCCCGCAGGCCGGTCGCTTTGCTGATGGACTGCGGCAGCACCATCAAACGTCCCCGGTTGAACAGAATGACCAGCGGCAATTCCAGCTCGCGGATCACGGGAAGAATGCGCCAGGCGTCGTCCGCGTTTGCTTCCACAACGCACTCGCCAGTGGTCACCCCAATGCCCCGGCGCTCAAGCTCCTGCAGGAAGACCTCCGGCGGGGGATGACCGAGCGCCGTGGAGCGCCCGCTCTCAGGAAACACCAGTAACGCGCCGTTCTCGGCAACAATGGCATCGACGAAACGCAAGTCTCCGATTTCGCGCCGCAGTTCACGCACAATGCGGCCGGTTGGACAAGAGATCCTTGATCCTGCTCGACGATAACTTCGCCACGATCGTTGCCGCGGTGCAGGAGGGACGGGTCATCTACGACAACATTCGGAAGTTTATCAAGTATCTGATGACGACCAACGCGGCGAACTGTGGGTCATGCTGCTGGCCCCTTTCCTGGGAATGCCGCTTGCGCTGCTTCCAGTACAGATTCTGTGGATTAATCTTGGGTGGGACGGCGAAAGGGTCGTGCGACTTGGCAATAGTCTCCCAGGGCATCTATTTCGAGTGTGCAACCGCCACTTCGGAATGGACCGTCGGTTTGACCACGAGAACCTGGCAGGGCGCATGGCGCAGCAGTTGCTCTGCAGTGCTGCCCATGACAACCCGAGCCCAGCCTCTACGGCCGTGTGTGCCAACAACAAGCAGATCTGCTTCGATCCTTTTCGCGAACCGGGCGATTTGGCTGGCCGGGGAGCCGCGCAGCACGGCAGTCTCAATCGTTAAGTCCTGTTCCTTGTTCTCCGGGATCAGTGCCTCCAGGCGCTGCTTACCTTCGTCGCAAAGCCGGCCGGCCAGTGCCTCTACCTCTCCAACCGCTTCAGGATCGCCCGTGGCCGGCAATTCAACGACGTGCAACAGGTGCAGGGTGGCTTTGCTTTCGAGGGCAAGGGACAGCGCCGTTTCCAGCGCAATGAGCGACGCCTCCGAGAAATCAGTGGCCATGACGATGTTATTTACATTCATAGGCGCCTCCTTCCCCGAAGTCAGCAAATTGAAAACCAATCTTCTTGTCTCTGGTATGGAGGATTAGGGAATCGCTGCGGTGAAAATCCACTGTTGGGCTGGAGATATCCCGCAGGTGCGCAAGATTTCCTATGTCCGCCTGTGGGCGGCGACAATCGTCTAAGGAAGCCGTCCTTACTTTCGATTGGTACGGTTGTTGCGAACTACCGGCAAAGAGAAACGAGGTGAAGCACTCATGAGGATCCCGATGCAGGTCACATTCCGCAACTTAAGTTATTCGGACGCAGTCGCGGCAAGAGTCCAGCGCGAGGCAACCAAGCTTGGTACCTTTTATCAACGCATCCTGGGATGCCGTGTCCTGGTCGAAGTCCCTCACCGGCATCATGTCGTGGGCAACCCATTCCACATTCGCGTCGATTTGACGCTTCCAGGCGGAACGGTCGTGGTCAACCAGGCGCCCAGCTTGTACGCCAGTGGGCAGAGATCGGAGATGGAGGAACATACCAAGTCAGACGAAGTCGCCGCTTCGCACAAGTGCCTGGATGTGGCTTTGCGCGAAGCCTTTAACGCGGCGCGAAGACGCCTGCAGGATTATGCCCGATGCCAGCGCGGCGATGTCCAGGTCGCGGAACGCCCTTTGCGCGGCCATGTCAGCCGCCTATTTCCGCAAAAGGGATACGGCTACATCAAGACCGCCGATGCCGAGGAAATCTATTTCCACCGGAACAGCGTTCTAGAGGGGCGCTTCAAGGATCTGACCGTGGGATCGGAGGTGATTTTCGCCGAAGAGCAAGGGGAACAGGGGCCTCAGGCAAGCACGGTTCGGGCGTCAGGCCGCCATCCCGGACATTGATCGGCAGGCGTGGAGATTGCGTCAAGGAAAAAGTGAGATTGGAGGCAAACAAGTTCTGACGATCCAAACGGAGCAGGGAGCGTGCAAGCCGACATAGGAAGAGACGCTCCCCAGGAAAAACCTCTCCACTGCGCTTTTTCCCCTGGCGCCAATTACAATCAGATCCGCGTCTGTTTCGCCGGCAACATGAACGATCTGCTGGGAGGGATCGCCATCTCTTGAAAGCGCCGAGACATGAGAGGCGGCGCAGGCGATTTGTCGGGCGGTCTCTTCAGCCGCGGCTTGCGCGGCCTCCTTCTCTGCCTGCCAGACCTCACTCAACAACCGGATGGCTGCGCTGTCCAGACCGTGCCGTGACAACTCCGGGACCACGGTCAAAACAGTCACTGCGGCTCGCTCCCCAAGCGGCAGAGATTTCATCACCTGGACCGCCGCCTTTGCATGCGGCGACCCGTCAAATGCCACTAGAAAGCTCAGACGACCCGACTCGCGTGCCGGCGGCAAGGCAGCGGGACCCCCGCGATGGGGTTCATCCTTGCTTTTCACAATCAGCACCGAGCAGGGAGCATGCCGAAGCAGTTGCCTTGAAACGCTTCCAAGCAGCAGGCCCTTAAAGCCACCCAGACCCCGCGACCCCATCACGAGCAGATCCGGCCTGGCCTCGCAGCAGGCCTCGACAATTTCATCTGCAACGTGTCCTTCACGGCAAGCGGTCCGCACCACAAACCCTCGGTCGCGCAGCCGCCTCTCTTCGCGCTCCAGCACCCGGCGGGCGCCCTGCTGCAGCGCGCGGCGGTACTCTTGGAAAGCTTCGCCCACCTGCTTCCCAATGATGGGGTGGTCGCCTGCAAACAGGGGACGCGGCTTTTCTACCACGACCAGCAGAGTGATTTCGGAATTCTCCGGAAGCGGCAAGCGGGTCAAAAAATCGAGCGCCGCTTCTGCGTGTTTTGATCCGTCGCTCGCGATCAGAATATTCATCAGAGCACCTCGCTATCGTTCTCCCCGCCGCTTCCTTCACAGTCGCGGTTCG
>JACQGG010000207.1 GCA_016199665.1 Acidobacteriota bacterium
CGGCGTCCAGCGCCGCCAGGCTCTTTTCCATCCCCAGCGCCGAAAATCCGTAGGAGTGAGATTCGAAGACCGCCTCGCGGCAGAGCTGCAGCGGATGGAGGAAATTGTCTTCCCTGCGCCTCCTGAGCCGGGAGAGCTGCAGTTCCCGCTCTTTCTCCAGCGTTTCCTCGCGGAAGACCGGCCTTTGGATCACTTCAGTCAGCAGTTGGATGCCCCGCTGAAGGTTTCGAGAGAGAACCGAGAGTACGAATCCATAGTAGTCGGGCGCATTGATCACCTGCAATGTTCCGCCCAGGCTTTCAAGCGCCAGCGCCAGCGAGCCATCCCGGTAGCGATCGCTCTCCCGGACAGCGAGGTTCAGCGCCAGTTCCGTAATGCCGCGGTTGTCCTCCTCCTCTTCCAGTCTTCCTCCCGGATAAAGAAACGCGACATCGACCAGAGGAAGGCTGTGATCTTCCTTGAAATGGATGCGGGGGCCGCGAAGAACAGAGGTCTGCTTCAGGGAGTACCGCCGGTAGTCGGGGGCAAACGCAGAGGTGGCCCCTTTTTCCGGCGCCGCAGGCAAGATTTCATGGGTCTCTCCGCGCCGCTTCTCCGCCATGGCGGGAACCCGGGCATCCAGCACGGCGCGCAGCCTGGCGGCGTCAAGCGCGCGCGCTTCCGCCTTGTGAGGCTGGTACTCCAGCAGGCTGAGATTTTCTATCTTCAGATACTTTTCGGCTGCCTCCCGGACCTGGTCGGCAGTGACCTGCCGAACCTTCTGCACAAAAGTCTCCCGCCAGCGGTAATCCCCCAGTGCCTCGAATTGAGCCAGTTGCGCGGCGCGCGACTGGCACTCTTCCAGGCCCCGGTAATAATCTCTCTCAATCAGCGTCACCGCCCGCTCCAGTTCTGCAACCTCCAGCTTGCGGCTCCGCAGCAGTTCGATCTCAGCCAGAGCCGCCGGCGCCGCCTGATCGATCTTTGCCGGGTCCAATATGCAGCGAACCAGGAACATCCCCACTCCGGGGAAACTCATGGGGTCTACGTCCAAAGAGTCGACCAGCCGCTGCTTGTCCACAAGCTGCTGATAGAGAATGGAACCCTTTCCTGCGCCCAGAACGTGGCCGAGCACCAGCAGCGGAAAATAATCGGCGTGCTCCATGCCGGCGGTATGGTAACCCAGCACGAGCTGGCTCTGCTGGATATCGCCGTGAAGTTCTGCGTAACGCATCGACTTCTGCTCCGGTTCGACAAGCGAGCCGGGAGCAGAAGACGATGGACGTTGGAACTGGCCGTACAGCTCAACTGCCTTTTCCAGGACTCGGTCCCGCTGCACGTCCCCGGAAATCACCAGGATGACCCGGTCCGGAGTATAGAACTGACGGTAGAAGCCCTGCAGTTTGTCCCTGGTGATGGAACGCAGTCCGGCCTCGGATCCGATTCTCCAGCGGCGCATGCGATGTTTTTCAAAGGCCAGTTCCAGCAGCTTTTCCGTGGCAAAGGCTGCCGGGCTGTCCAGCTTGCGCCTGCCTTCCTGGATGATGACCTCGAGTTCTTTCTTCAGCTCACCGGCATCCAGGGCGCTGTTCAGGAGCGCATCCGCCTGGATTTCCATTGCCTTTCCCAGGTTCTCCGCCGGAACGACGCTGTAGTACCAGGTATGGTCGTAAATCGTACTGGCGTTCAAAACACCGCCGAGTGCGCGCGTGTCCCGGGCGATCTGCCCCAGGCCGCGCCGGGCCGTCCCCTTAAAGAACATATGCTCCAGCACATGGGAGATCCCCACCATGTCGTCGCTCTCGTCAAAGTAGCCGGCCCGGACCCAGGTGCCGACACAAACCAAAGGCTGCGCCGGATATTCCTCGACAATGACGGTGAGGCCGTTTCTCATCACGGCGCGAACAAAATTCCCTTCATCGGTGCGAACGCGATACGATTTCATGAATTCAGGCATTCTGTTCCTCGGATTCTCGATGATGCCTCGTTGCCGGATCTGGCCGGACAGCGGCAGCGCAAGGAAGGCCGACAGCAGGAGCGCCGCTGCTGTTCCCTCACAAGCCCGCCGGAGGCGCACACTGGCACAAACAGGATGCATCTTCACCACGGGAGAGTATATCATTCAAGTTTTTCTTGGGTTCAATCGGGGTTGTCTTCGAATGGGACCGGTATTATTTCAGCAGGCGCCGGTTGCCCGACGCTTCCCGCATGGATCCTGGCGTGCAGTCTTTGAAGCGGGATGCGGACACGAAATCTTGCGAGCGGTGAAAAGATTTTGGTCTTACCGTCTATGCAGCACGAGGGAAGATAAACATGGAGATTCTCACCGCCATTTGGATTGCCATCGTTTTGCTGGTTGGCATCATGATCTTCAAGGGTCAGACAAGAAGCAGCCGCCAGATTCTGAAGGACTATCGCAGGCAGCGCCAGGCGCCTTGAGGGCCGTTGGACCTGGCGCGCCGATGCGCCGCAGCATCACCTCGTCATCACCTCGCCAAACGGCAACAATACCTCAATCACCGCCAAGACGCGGAGGACGCAGAGGCGGCGCAGAGAAAAGGCCTCCGCGCATTCTCTGCGACCTCTGCGTAGCAAGTCGGTAACTTCTTGTTTTTTGACAAGATTTTTCGTGACCCGAGAACCGAAATTGCCTTCTGACCCACTCGCCCTGAAGGGGCGAATGGAGATTAGCCAGGGGCAAGCGCACAGCGCGCCGCCCCTGGTAGGCGGGAGATTTCTTCAAATATTAGAGTGCCCTGAAGGGGCGCAGGAAGCGGGGAGGTCCGGCCCGGTGCCCCTTCAGGGCGCCCAGGCCGATGAAGCGTTCCGATTCTCGGCGAATTTGGACAGGCGTGGTAAATTGAATACTGTTATGAACACCCTCTACGACAAAATCTGGGAAAAACACTTGGTGTGCCAGGAACCGGGCAAGCCCGCGCTGCTTTACATTGACCTCCATCTTGTTCATGAAGTGACGTCGCCGCAGGCATTTGAGGGATTGCGCCTCTCCGGGCGCCGGGCAAGACGGCCGGATCTGACATTTGCAACCATGGATCACAATGTCCCCACCTGGAGCCGCAGTCGTCCCATCGAGGACCCGGTATCCGCCCAGCAGATCCGCACCTTGAGCGATAACTGCCGCCAGTTCGGCGTCCAGCTCTTCGACTTGGCCAGCCCCCACCAGGGGATTGTCCATGTCATCGGGCCGGAACTGGGGCTCACTTTGCCCGGCTTGACGATTGTTTGCGGGGACAGCCATACCTCCACTCATGGCGCCTTTGGCGCCCTGGCCTTCGGAATCGGCACCAGCGAAGTGGAGCATGTGCTGGCCACTCAGTGCCTGCAGCAGAACAAGGCGAAGAATTTCAGAGTGCTGTTTCAGGGGCGTCTCCCCGACCACGTGTCGGCCAAAGACGCAATCCTGTATCTGATCCGCACCATCGGTACCGACGGCGCAACCGGCTGCGTGATTGAATACGCGGGGGCCATGATTGAAGCGCTGACCATGGAAGAGCGGATGACGGTCTGCAACATGTCCATTGAAGCCGGCGCGCGGGCCGGCATGATTGCACCCGATGACACCACGTTTTACTACCTGGAGGGACGGCCTTATGCCCCGGCCGGATCGCAACTGAAAGACGCCGTGGAACAGTGGCGCGCCCTCGCTTCTGACCCGGGCGTCCGCTTTGACCGCGAGGTGAGCATCGATGTCAGCCGGCTGCAGCCCCAAGTCTCCTGGGGCACCAGTCCCGGCATGGTTGTCGACGTGAGCGGGGTTGTGCCGTCGCCCGACTCGTTTGCGGATCCCAACCAGCGCAAGGCAGCCGAGCAGGCTTTGCGCTATATGGCGCTGCAACCGGGAACTCCAATTGTTGATCTGAAGCTGGACCGGGTCTTCATCGGCTCGTGCACCAATTCCCGAATCGAAGATCTGCGGGCCGCCGCCGAGGTCGCGCGCGGTAGAAAGGTGGCCGCCTCTGTGCACGCCATGGTTGTGCCGGGATCCCAGGCCATTCGCAATCAGGCCATCCGAGAAGGCCTGGACAGGATTTTTCAGGAGGCCGGCTTTGACTGGCGTGAAAGCGGCTGCAGCATGTGCCTGGGAATGAATCCCGATTTCTTGCAGCCGGGGGAACGGTGCGCGTCCACCTCAAACAGAAATTTCGAGGGACGGCAGGGGCGGGGCGGCCGCACGCACCTGGTCAGCCCGCAGATGGCCGCGGCAGCGGCAATCGCGGGACACTTCGTGGACGTGAGGAAGTGGGAGTAGGTTACAGGTTCAAGGTTTGAGGTTCCAGGGCGCCGAACCGCGCCGCGGGCCTGTCCGCAGACCTCGGGTGACTCCGGACTCCAAAACGGGACCCTGGCCGATCTTGCGTTTTCAGAAGGACGACAACTATGACGCCGTTTCAAACCCACACGGGCCGAGTTGCACCGATTGACGCTGTCAACGTTGACACCGACCAGATCATTCCCAAGCAGTTCTTGAAGAAAATTGAGCGAACCGGGTTCGGGGAGTTCCTGTTTTTCGACTGGCGATACCTCCCCGATGGCGCTGAAAACCCCGACTTCATTCTCAACAAACCGGATCGGCGCGGCGCAACCATCCTGCTGGCCCGGAAAAACTTTGGCTGTGGTTCCAGCCGCGAGCATGCGCCCTGGGCCCTGGAGAACTACGGCTTTCGGGCGCTGATCGCCCCCAGCTTCGCCGACATTTTCTTCAACAATTGTTTCAAGAACGGATTGCTTCCGGCCGTTTTGACCGAGAATGAGGTGGATGCGCTTTTTCAGATGGCCGGGGCCGATCCCGGCCTGGAAGTCACCGTAGACCTGCCGGCTCAAACAGTCACGGCCGGCGGCTTTCGCGCGAATTTTCAAATCGAACCTTTTCGAAAAGACTGCCTGCTGCGCGGGCTGGATGACATCGGCCTGACGCTGCAGCATGAAGAAGCCATCGCGGCCTATGAGGCCCGGACTCGAAATATCAGATCCGGAAAGCTGATCCGGGACTCGGCCGGACAGGGTTAATCCATCTCACAATTGTGGTGGCGCATTCCAGCGGATCGCACAACGACCAGCGGTTCACGGAGTGATGCGGAAAGCAAGTTGGGTCAATGGCTTAGCGAAGTTCGTCGCCGAACCGCGACCGTCAGGGAGCGGCGAAGTTCGTCGCCGAACCGCGACCGTCAGGGAGCGGCGCAGACGTCGCCGAACCGCGACCGTCAGGGAGCGGCGCAGACATCGCCGAACCGCGACCGTCAGGGAGCGGCGCAGACATCGCCGAACCGCGACCGTCAGGGAGCGGCGCAGACATCACCGAACCGCGACCGTCAGGGAGCGGCGCAGACGTCGCCAAACCACGACCGTCAGGGAGCGGCGCAGAATTTCAAGAGTGAAGGGCCGACAGATGGCGAAAAGCGCAAGACATCGGGCCAAAATCAAGACAAGAAAGCCGACGGCGCCTCCCTCGAAAATCTTCAGAGACAAGACCAAGAACCCCTTCAGGAAGCGAAAACATCGGAAAAAACCTTCCGAGGAGACAGACCAGCCGCTGCTATAAGACGGAGTCGCCTGCCTCAATCCCCAGAGCCAAATCCAGCTCATCACCAACATCACCACGGGTCGGAGCGAGAGCTGCAAAGTCAAACAGCTTCCGGTCAAGCAGGTGCGAGAGGCGGACATTGCCGAGCGCGCTCAGCATTGAAAAGCGCAGTTGGGGAATCTCCGCCTCCAGTTGGTTGACCAGGGATTCCACTTTCCCGCGCTTAAGATCTTCCTGTGCTCCGCACAGCTCGCAGGGAATGAGAGGAAACCCCTGCTGCTTTGCAAATTTCTCGATGTCGGCCTCCCTGCAGTAAAGCAGCGGGCGAATCACGACATGGGCGCCATCGTCACTGCGCAGTACCGGCGCCATCGCCTTGAGAGATCCCGCATAAAACAGGTTCAGGAGAAAGGTCGACACGATATCGTCCAGGTGATGTCCCAGCGCAATCTTGTTACAACCTTCCTCAAGGGCGATCCGATAAAGAATTCCCCGGCGCAGCCGGGAGCAGAGGGCGCAAGTCGTTTCTCCGGGCTCGATCTTTTCCCGAACGATCGAGTAGGTGTCCTGTTGGACAATCCGATAGCGCTGGCCGATCGATTCCAGATACTCGGGCAAGACCCGCTCGGGGAACCCCGGATGTTTCTGGTCAAGATTGACCGCAAGCAGGCCAAAGCGGACAGGAGCGCGGCGCTGCAGATCGCGCAGCAGCGCCAGCAGCGTGTAGCTGTCCTTGCCCCCGCTCAGGCAGACCATGATCCGGTCGCCCTCCGAGATCATCTGAAAATCGGCGACGGCCCGCCCGACGTTTTTCAGAAGCTGCTTCTTTATGTCCTCCATTCTTAGACTCCGGCCAGGCTCCTATTGTAGCCGCAGGTATGGATAACCGGCACTTCCGCCTTTGGAAGATTTTCAGCGCACCGGCAAGGCGGCAGTCAGCAATCAGAGCAATCAGCCGTCAGCCATCAGCAATCAGCCGTCAGC
>JACQGG010000184.1 GCA_016199665.1 Acidobacteriota bacterium
ATCTCCCCCTCTCCCTATCTCTCCCTCTCCTTTTCCCGGACGGTTTCCGCGCCGTCTTCCCTGGTCAACCGGTCGACCTCCAGGTCCAGAATCTTCCCGGCGCAAATTTTGCTGCTTTGAACGATTTTCAATTTCATGATTTCATGGTACCGGGAGCAAGAATACCAGTTCTCCGTTTACGTGTCAGGCGATGAAGGAACGCGTTTTCCTGGTCGATGGAATGTCCAACATCTACCGGGCCTACTATGCGATTCGGGGCCTCTCCAACAAGAAAGGGTTCCCCACAAACGCCATTTACGGCTTTACCACCATGCTCCGGAAATTGCTGCAGGACGAAAAGCCCGAGTACGTCGGGGTGGCAATCGACCTTCCGGGGAAGACGGTCCGGCACGAGCAGTACGAGCCCTATAAGGCAAAACGAAAGCCGATGCCGGAGGACCTGTCGGTGCAGATTCCCTTCATCTTAAAGGTGTGCGGCGCGCTGCGGATTCCGATTCTTTCACACGAGAAATACGAAGCCGATGATGTGATTGGCACACTCGCGTGCCAGGTGGCCGCCGCGGGCCGCAGCGCTATCATCGTGACCCTCGACAAGGACATGATGCAATTAGTCAACGGCGACATCCAAGTCCTGGACAGCCGCGACTACAGTTATCTGGACCGCAGAAAAGTTGAAGAAAAAATGGGAGTGCCACCGGAAAGGATTGTGGACCTCCTGGGGCTCTGCGGCGACAGCTCGGATAACATCCCGGGCGCTCCTGGAATCGGAGAGAAAGGAGCACAGCAGTTGATCCAGCAATATGGCAGCATTGAGAACCTCCTGGACCACGCCCGGGAAGTTCCACGCAAGACATACCGCGAGAGTCTGCTCAACAACCGGGATCTCATCCTCACCAGCAAGAGTCTGGTGACTATTCACACCGGTCTTCCCATTCCCCTGAACCTGGAAGAGTTGCGAATCAAGCCCCCGGACACAGACGCCGCGATGGAACTGTTTGCGGAACTGGAGTTCTCCGCTTTTCTGAAGGAATATGCTCCCCGCCCAACCCAGCAGAGGGTGGCGGGACTGGATTACGGATCCCCCGCTTCGACCAAAGAACTGCAGACCATGCTGGAACGTGCGCGACAGCAGGGACAGGTTTCGCTTTCACTGATCTATGACACGGATAACTACTTCGATTCCAAACTGATGAGCCTTGGCATTTCGCTGGCGCCTTTGCAGGCGCGAGCTCTCGACGCCGCGCAGGTTCAGGCCTGGAGTGAACTGGTGCAGAGCCTGCTGGCTGATTCCGGCATCACCCGGGTCGTCCACGACCTGAAGCCTGCCCTGCGGGTCTGCGCCAACGAAAATTTTCGGCTGCCGCCCCCCTACTATGACACCATGCTGGCGGCGTACCTCCTGAACCCGAATCAGAGTAACTTCGGCATCGAAAAACTGGCCCTGGAGTACCTGCAGCATTCGGTCGCGGCATCAAAACCCGACGCCGCCGGGCTTCCGGCGCTGGGAGAACCGGCCCCAATTCAGGCCGCCTGCGAGGCTGCCGACGTGACCGGCCGGCTCTTTGCCCAACTGGCCGGACAACTGGGCGGACCGGGGCGGGAGCGGCTGCAGAAGCTTTATGACGAAATCGAATTGCCGCTGGTCGCCGTCCTCTCCGACATGGAACGGCAGGGAGTTCGAATTGACAGCGAACGGTTTCAGCGCATGTCGGCAGAGATGGAACACGAGATCGAAAGCCTCACTGCCAGGATCCATGAACTGGCGGGCCAGGAGTTCAACATCAACTCCCCCAAGCAACTGGGCGACATCCTGTTTGACAAGCTGAACATTCCCGCGCTCAAGAAGACGAAGAAATCCAAAAGTTACGCAACCGGGGTGGAAGTGCTGGAGCAGCTTTCCCAGGAATATGAAATACCTCGCCTGATCCTGGACTATCGGGCGCTGACCAAACTGAAGTCCACTTACCTGGACGTGCTGCCCCGTCTGGTGAACCCCAGAACCGGCCGGATCCATACCCGTTACAATCAAATGGGGGCCGCCACCGGAAGACTTTCCAGCAGCAACCCGAATCTGCAGAACATACCCATCAAAGGCGACCTGGGAAAGAAGATTCGCCAAGGATTTATCGCGGCTCCGGGAAACCTGCTGGTGACGGCGGACTACTCTCAAATTGAGCTGCGCGTGATGGCGCACTTGTCTCAAGATCCGGTTTTGCTGGACGCGTTTCGCAAGGGCGAGGATATTCACCAGCGAACTGCCGCTGAAGTTTTCGGCTCCCGGGCCGCGGAGAATCCCGCCCATTATCGGCGGCTGGCGAAGGTATTCAATTTTGGCATCATGTACGGCCTGAGCGCCTTCGGACTCTCCCGCGACCTGAAAATTCCGCGGGCTGAAGCGCAGCGGTTCATTGATGATTACTTCGCCCGCTACGCCGGCGTCAAGAAGTGGCTGGACGCCACTATCCAGTTTGCGCGATTGCACGGCTACGTGGAGACGATGTTTGGCAGGGTGCGCCAAATTCCCGACATCAACAACCGGAACTGGAATGTGGCAAGCTTTGCCGAGCGAACGGCGATCAACGCGCCCATCCAGGGATCGGCCGCCGACCTGATAAAGATTGCCATGATTCGCATTCACCGCCGGCTCCTACAGGACGGCTTCCGCTCCCGAACTATTCTTCAGGTACACGACGAACTGGTCCTGGAAGGCCCGGAGGCGGAAGCCGGCGACATTGCGTCCCTGGTGCGGCAAGAAATGGAGACGGTCTATCCGCTTGATGTTCCCCTCAAGGCAGACATTCGCAGCGGCCACGCCTGGTCAAAGGAATAACCCGGGTCGGGACGTGACAAAATCCTACCGTGAGCCCGAGAAAATCGTTAAAATAGGGGAACTGTGCGATTCATCCGCCGTAAGACAGAATGGAATGGGTCTCTTGCAGCCACGGGCCGATCAAAGTGGATGATTAACGAGCAGGCACTGCCAAGGCCATTGACCGGTCCCGCCTCCGTCGTTCTGGAAAGGCCCGCCCGGGTCGCAGATAATGATCTGGTTGCGGCGTTCCTGGCAGGCGATGCTGACGCCTTTCACCAGATCGTCAGCCGGTACAAAGATCCTATCACTAACTATGTCAACTCCATGATCAACGACTATGACATGGCGGTCGATGTGGCCCAGGAAACGTTTATCCGCGTTTACCAGAACGCGGCACGTTACCAGCGAAAGTACCAGTTTTCCACCTGGATCTACCGGATCGCCACCAATCTCGCCATCGACGAGATTCGCAGTCGCAAGCGCCGCGGCAGATTTTTTTTCATGAACGCGTTCCCCAACTACCAGAAAGACGACGTGCGCCTGGAGATTTCCGATGGAAAACCGGGACACGACACGGCTTTGTACGACAAGGAACTGCGGGACGCCCTGGCACAAGCCGTATCCTGCCTGCCGCAGAAGTACCGCACCGTGTTTCTGCTGAAAGAAGTGCAGGAACTCTCTTATCCGGAAATAGCCGGCGTCTTGAACACTTCGGAAGGTACTGTGAAATCACGGCTGCACCGCGCAAAAATGCTCCTGCGAGAACGGCTGGGCTCTTTGCTTCCCAGCGAAGCGAGCGCGACATGAACTGCAAGGAAGTGCAGCGCCGTCTGCAACCATTGCTGGATGGGGACCTTGACGCAGAGATATTGCGTCAGGTCCAGTCTCATTTGAAACAGTGCCCGGAGTGCACAGCGCTCAAGCGGGATTTTGAATCCTTGGGCCGTCTGGCAAAGACCGAACTTCCGGCCAGGGCGCCCGAAGACTTCGAAGGCCGTTTGCGCATGCAACTGGATGCTGCAGGCCGACGCAGGCGATTCTGGACATTCCGCCCCCCCTCCCTGGCGTGGGGCGCGGCCGCGGCTCTGATCCTGATTGTTTCGTCTGTTTTTTTCGCCAGCGATGGCAGCCATGAGCGGCAACCGGAGGTTCTGCCTTCCCTTCCCATTTCCGAAGCTCGAGTGTCGCCCGTCGTTCTGCCGGCGGATCCGGGGATGCCGCATATGCACATTATTGTCCCCGATGACCCGGATAACGTGCTGGTGCGAATCCCCTCCACGGTGAGAATTACCCGGGCAGAGTTGAACCAGGATTTTTTCCTGAGTGAGGTCAGCCACTGATGCGCTGGATCCGGACTCTGCTCCTGGCTTGCTGCACGATGACAATCACCCAGGCCCAGTCCCTCCCGCCGGGCCCCGACTCCCGCCTGGTCGAACTGCTGCAGCAATCCATCGTTCGCGTGTGGTGGAGCCGTGACCTGATGAGCAGTGGCGAGTACTTCAGATTTGCACTCAATGGAGCTGTCATCGAAAACATCATGCCGCGTTTCCAGGCCACGTATGAAACCGATGCCTGGGTTTATGACGATTCGGCGCATGTGGCAGCCTACCTGGGCCCTGCGGGCAGTTGGATGCACCGCGGACCGCTGCAGCTTCTGGTACAGACTGTCAACGGCGAATGCCTGCCGGCCCGGCTGGTGGGCATTGACGAGGCTGAAGGAGTGGCGGTGATCCAGGCTGAAGCCACTTCGCTGCGACCCATGCCGGCGCAGTGGAATATCCACTGGAAGCCCTACAGCCGTTTCTACGTCGCCTCGCTGGACAAGGGGCTGAACCTGATCGGCTGCCGGTTGCTCAATGCCCACAAACAGGCCGGGCTGGCGGAACATACATTGCACTTCAAGAAACTGCGGCGGGGTCGTCCGGGCAGCCTCGTTTTTACCCCGGAAGGCGAGTTTGCAGGTTTCTTGACGACGGTCCTGAAGGGACCGGCAAGAATCCGCGATTCCGTGGACCTGATGCCGGCGGAGCAGGTTGCCGCCTCGGCGCAGCGGATCATTCGCGCCGGTACCAATATCCCAAGCGGCTGGCTGGGACTCTACCTGAAGGACCCGCCCTCTCCCCTGCCACCCGGGGCCGCGGCCGGCGTCATCGTTCGGCGAGTTGTCTCCGGAGGACCGGGTGAAAAAGCGGGCATCATGGAGAACGACGTTATTTTGAAAGTCAATGACATCGCTGCTCAAAGCGTGTCACACGTAGTGCGACTGATTCAGAGATCCCCGCTCGCGTCGGCACTGCGACTGGAGATCTCGCGCGGGGACCGGACCCTCCTGCTCAAGCCGACTGTGGGAATGCGAGAAAACGCGGAAAAGCAGCCGACCTATGTCGTGGAACAAAATGAGAAAAGAACATTTCGTGTCAGGCGGGCCGATCCTCTTGGGATGATGAAGAGCCGCAACGCTATTTTTCTGGGAATCTACACCAGCGATCAGGCCGGCTCCCCGGACAGTCGCGGCTTGCTGATCACCGACATTGTCGACAATACTCCGGCAGCGCAGGCTGGCTTGAAAAAGGGGGATGTCATACTGCAAGTCAACGACATGACGGTTCAGAACATAGACCAGTACGTGGCCGCACTGATGAAGAATTTGGCCGCTCCCAGGATAACTTTCCGCTTCCGGCGCGACCAAAATGAAATCCTGAAGACCCTCTCGCTGAGATAGGCCGCCCACTTCCCCGGCCCCCTCAACCCGGCAATTTACTGCCCTTTTTCACAAAACGATCCGCGTCTCCGCCTCGCCGTATTACAATTAAGAGTTCGACTCTCAGCTCTGGTTTTGTCTTATGATCGATCGCATCGTCATTCGAGGCGCACGCCAGCATAATCTGAAAAACATCGACCTGGAGATTCCGCGAGAAAAACTGACCGTTATCACCGGTTTGAGCGGCTCCGGCAAGTCCAGCCTCGCTTTTGACACCGTCTACGCCGAAGGGCAGCGCCGATATATTGAGTCTCTTTCCACATACGCTCGCCAGTTCCTGGAGCAGATGGAGAAGCCCGACGTGGATTCCGTCGACGGGCTGTCTCCTGCGATTTCCATCGAGCAGAAAACGACCAGCCGCAGCCCACGATCCACCGTCGGAACCATCACCGAGATTTATGATTACTTGCGCCTGCTCTTCTCTTCAATCGGGGTTCCCCATTGTCCCAACTGCAGCAAGAGGATTGCACGCCAGTCGGTGGATCAGATCGTGGAAAACATCCTGCGATTGCCTCCCAATTCCAGGGTCGTCGTGGCCGCGCCTGTCGTCCGGGCGCGCAAAGGAGAATTCAGGAAGCAACTGGAACGCTACCTGAAAGACGGATATCTGAAGGCCCGAATCGACGGCGCGATTCGAAGCCTGGAGGAGGATATCCGTCTTGATAAGCGCCGAAACCACAGCATTGAGATCGTCGTCGACCGCCTGATGATCAACCCGGAAGTGCGAAAGCGACTGGAGGTCTCGGTGCAGAATGCAATCCGCCTCGCCGATGGACTGGTGCTGATTTCAGTCATCGACGGCGAAGAGATCCTCTTTTCGGAAAAAATGGCCTGTGTGGACTGCCGTATTTCAGTCCCCACCCTGGAACCCCGCTCCTTTTCGTTCAATAGCAAGTTCGGCGCCTGCCCGCAATGCGAAGGAATGGGACGGCGGCTGGCGCTTTCTCCCCGGCAGATTTTCCAGGACTTGGATGAGCCGATCGAAACCATCCGGATTGCTACCGAGGATCGCGACGCCGTCTACTTTTTGCGTGAATCGCTAAACGCCATTGCCCGCAGGCACAAGATCCCGGCTTCAACTTCCTTTCGGCTTCTGCCGCAAAAAGTTATAAAGGAGTTCCTGGAGGGCTCTCCGGAACCGCTGGCCTACTCGTACGGAAATTACCGCTACAAGTCAAACTATCCCGGAGCTTCCCGATGGCTGATGAACCGCTTGGGTGACGACCTGTCGGACAAACGAGCCCAGGAGCTCGAAAAGCTTTTCCAGTGGGCGCCCTGTGAAGCTTGTGGCGGTTCCCGCCTGAAAAAGGAAAGTCTTTCGGTCAAGGTCGGCGGGCATTCCATTCACCACTACGTCTCTTTGTCCGTCGCCGAAACGCTTGAGGAGCTGCACCGGGTCCATTTAAATCCACGTGAAGAACAGATCGCCGGACAGGTTCTCCGCGAGATCAGGGAGCGACTCAAATTTCTGGTCAACGTCGGCCTCTCTTACCTGACACTGGATCGGCCGGCCTCTTCATTAGCCGGAGGCGAAGGGCAGCGCATTCGACTGGCTACGCAGATCGGCTCAAAAATGCGCGGGGTGCTCTACGTCCTCGACGAACCGTCTATCGGCCTGCACCCCCGCGACTGCGCCAAGCTGCTGGAGACCCTGGCGGAGTTGAAGCGCCTGGGCAACACCGTCATTGTGGTGGAGCATGATGAGCAGACGATACGCGCCGCCGACTTTATCGTCGACCTGGGCCCGGGGGCGGGCTCCGCCGGGGGCCACGTCGTGGCCGCGGGGGATCTACAACAGGTCCTCTCACATCCGGAATCCCTCACCGGCAGGTATCTTTCCGGAGTCGTGGAGGTCGTGGGAGAGAGAGTTCCCAGAAAAACCAGCAGCCGACAGTTGATTCTGAAGGGCGTCCGCCATCGAAACCTGAAAAATATCGACGTGCGCTTCCCGTTGTCCTGCTTCATTTTGGTGACCGGCGTATCCGGCTCCGGCAAGTCTTCTCTGGTGGATGAGGTGCTCTTCCGGGCCCTTTCGCGGCGCCTCTACAATTCTGCTCCTGAACCGGGCCCGTTGGACTCCATTGACGGGCTGGAGTGGCTCGACAAGGTGATTGAAATCGACCAGTCTCCTTTAGGGCGTACTCCGCGCAGCAACCCGGCGACGTACACCGGCCTGTTTACGCCAATCCGCGAGCTGTTTTCCATGCTGCCCGAGTCCCGGCTGCGGGGCTACAAGCCTGGCCGCTTCAGCTTCAACGTTAAAGGCGGGCGCTGCGAGACCTGCCGCGGCGACGGCCTGATCAAAATCGAAATGAATTTCCTGCCCGACGTCTACGTGACCTGCGAGGCGTGCGGCGGCATGCGATACAACCGCGAGACGCTCTCGATCAAATACCGGGGATACTCCATTTCCGAGCTCTTGAATCTGAACGTCCAGGACGCGCTCCCGGTGCTGGAGAATGTCCCGTCTGTCCGGCAGCGGCTGCAGACGCTGGTGGATGTCGGCTTGGGATATCTGCAAATGGGCCAATCTGCGACTACGCTCTCCGGAGGCGAAGCGCAGCGGGTGAAACTGGCGCGGGAGTTAAGCCGCAGGGCCACCGGTCAGACGCTTTATATCCTGGACGAACCGACGACGGGACTGCACTTCGACGACACCAAGAAACTCCTTGACATACTTCATAGCTTGGTTGATCTTGGCAACACCGTCATCGTCATCGAACACAATCTGGACGTGATACGCTCCGCGGATTGGATCATCGACCTGGGCCCGGAAGGCGGTGACGAGGGGGGTTACATCGTTGTCGAGGGACCGCCGGAGAAAGTCGCCGCGTGTCCAACTTCCCACACCGGGACAGCCCTGAGACAAGTCAGGCGATTTTAGAGATGAACAAATTTTCGCCATTTGACTTTTCTGGCGCCAGGACTTATCCGCTGAAAAGCCGAAAGAGCAAGGTGGATGTCGCCGATTTTGCTTCCGTCCCCACCGGAGACCGCTTCCGCGATTTTCTGGGGAGCATCCCGCGGATCCTGGCGGGATCGGATCTGAGAACGGCGGTCGCCGCGATTGCAGGCGCGGCACGCGGTGGCAGGCCCGTGATCTGGGGTCTGGGGGGACATGTGATCAAGGCAGGTCTGGCGCCGCTGCTGGGGGATCTGATGCGGCGCGGCGCCGTGTCCCTGATCGCCATGAACGGGAGCGCGATGATTCACGATCTGGAGATCGCCCTGGCGGGGACGACGTCTGAAGACGTTCCGGAGCAACTCGAACAGGGAGACTTCGGAATGGCCCAAGAGACCGGCCTGCACTTCAATCGCGCCGCCGCTCTGGCAAGCGCCGAACACATTGGCCTGGGAGAGGCATTGTCGCGGGTATTGTCCCAGCTCAACCCGCCTTTTGCCGCTCAAAGCCTGTTGCTGCAAAGCCTGGAGCAAGGAGTCCCGGTCACCGGCCACCTGGCCATCGGGACCGACATTACTCACATCCACCCTTCTGCCCGAGGCGAGGCCCTGGGAGCCGCGACCTTCACCGATTTCAAGATCTTTGTCTCAGCCGTGCAAGCCCTCAACGGAGGGGGCGTCTACCTTAACGTTGGATCGGCTGTCCTGCTGCCCGAGATTTTCCTGAAGGCGGTTTCCATCGTGAGGAACTGCGGTCATCCCCTGCGCGACTTCACCACCGTCAACCTGGATTTCATCCAGCACTACCGCCCCACGCAAAATGTGGTCCGGCGCCCCGTTATGCAGGGTGGCGCCGGTATTGCGATCACCGGACACCACGAGCTGATGGTTCCCCTGCTCTGTGCAATGCTGCGGCTGGAGCTGGAGGAAAAGCAGAAGGCGGAAAGCGGTAGGCAGAAGGCGGTAGGTTGGAAGGCGGTAGGCAGAAGGCGGAAAGCAGCCGAGCGACTCCCATGAGGGAGTCATTGCGCGTAAGAAACTGGAGCGCGGGTTATCGCCAAGATCGTTAGCCACTGTTGCTACTCGGACGGATGCGTCTGAGGCGGTGCTGAATCATGGGCGACGTAAAGACGTTTATCGACATCATCAAGGGTATCGTTGATATCATCAGCGGCGCCGTGACTATTGTGGTCGCTATCGGGGGGGCTCTGTTGGCGATCGGGATATGGGCAATCTCGGGCACGCCAAAGTTCCGACTGCAGCAAGTATTCTGGTTTCCTGACACTCCGCCGCCGGATACACCGTTTCCGCTGTCGGTCCAATTTCATGTCTTCACGGGAGCTGTGGGCTCAAAAGTCACCACAGAGATCGAAGTCGAATCGCTTTCGGTCGAACAAGATGGAAGACCGCCCTGTCGGTTGACGCCATTTACCTTTCTCGATGTTCTTGAACTCAAAGACAAAGGGACGACGCTTACGGCCCGCACCAAGGAGTTTTCGCACACATTCCTTATGGAAGGAACTGGAAGCATCCTCAAACACATTGGCTTTCACTTCGACGCGAGTCAGGAGTTTTCTCCATCGGAGGGGCATCTTGCGCTTCAGATGAAAGTCAACTACACAACGTACGATCCGCTTCGCCAGGCGTTGAGCTTGTTAAGGCTGGCTCGCTCCCCTATTCGCCGAACTGCGACATACCGCTTTGAGCGCTCGATAACGTCCGCACAGGCAGACGAACTCGCTCAGAAGACTGCAATGATCTGGCCCTATTGGTATGTGAAAACAGAGGAGAAGTGGCTAACCCAAGTTCGTCACCGAACCGCGACCGTCAGGGAGCGGCGCGGAATTTCAATGA
>JACQGG010000185.1 GCA_016199665.1 Acidobacteriota bacterium
CCACCACCCCCACCACCCCATCCCGACCAGGCAGGCGCAGAGCCCTGCCAGCGCCAGCAGCAGGATCACGGACTTTTCAGCGGGAAAGCCGCTCCCGGAAACTGAGACGTTCTGGCGCAGGAGATTGATGCGAATCATCTTTGTTGGGTCCTATTCACCCGTGGTGCGCACCGCCAGGCCCACGGCCACTGCCATGTCGGGCGCCACGGCGCGCAGTTCATCCCGGGATAAGCCGGATGGAAGTTTCTTAACCACGCGGAACGAGTCGAAGAGTTCAATCGGGAGCTGCAATTTCCGGTGAAAATGGTCCGTCAGACCGGGGATGTGACCGCCGCCGCCGGACAAGTACATCTTGTGAATTTCAAAGGTGGACGACAAGGTTTTGAAATAATCCAGGGTCTTGTGAATCTCCAGAGCCAGAATCTCCGAGACGGTGGTCATAATTCTCTCCGCCTGCTGGCCCTCCTCGGCGCTCCGGAAGTCGCCGTGCGTCAGGCGCTCCGCATCTTCTCGGCTGACCCGCATCTCTTTCTGGAAAAAGTCGCAATAGTGGCCGGTTCCAATCGTGATATCCCGAGTAAACAGGAATTCGCTGCCCCGCACCACGCTGAAGATCATGGTGCTGGCGCCAATGTCAACCAGGGCGACGACCAGATCCGGGTCGGGCGCGTAGTTCAGTTTGTAAGCATTCTGCAGAGCGAATGCATCAACATCGACCACCACCGGTACTTTGCCTGCCATAGAGATCACACCGGTTTGATCGGTGATCCTCTCTTTCTTGGCGGCAACCAGGATAATATCCATGGAGCCGCCGGAAGGATTGGTCCTGAGGACATGGTAGTCGATGTGCACATCCGCAATTTCGAACGGAATATACTGGGCCGCCTCCCACTGGATGGACTCGTCAAGTTCCCGCGGCGTCTGCAGAGGGACTGTTATTTTCTTTACGATGACACAGTGACCGGAGAGCGAGGTCGCAATCCTGCGATTTCTGATCCGTTTATCCCGAAAGAGGCGGGTGATGGCATCGGCCACGGGAACCTTGGCAATGATGGCGCCGTCAACGACTGCGCCGGGTGGCAGCGGCGCCATTCCCAGGTTCGCCAGTTCGCAGCCGCCGCCGGACAACGGCCGCAGTTCAGCGACTTTGACCGCCGCCGACCCGATATCCAGCCCCACCAGTGATTTCTTTCGCTTTAGCATTCGTGTTTAGCCGGGCAAAATGCGCGCTGCCGCCTCCGACTTTACAGCCGGCAAGGGAGTTTGCAGCGCCGCGCGGCGGCAGTGCCGTGAGAGACGCGCATTGACCGCCCTAAAGAGGTTAATCGATGTCTGCACTTGTTGCTGTGACCCGGCGCACAGCGACTGCGCGACCCGCGAATGTGCGCGCCTTCACTCTTTTCATGGCGGTCTAAACTGCGCCGGGAGCGCTTTTGCGAGAAAGAAACGCGAGAAAAACGCGTTGACACCTTTTTTCTTTTCCTATAATTTGGGTATTTCCGCTTAACGCGTAAGCGCGCAAAGGTGTCCGAGCATTGTGATGAAGACGTACCTTCCCAAGGTGGATGAACTGCAGAGGAATCAGAGGTGGTATCTGCTTGATGCCGAAGGGGCTGTGTTGGGGCGCCTGGCCTCTCAGGTCGCTACCTTGTTGATGGGTAAGGATCAGGCATGTTATACTCCATTCTTTGACACGGGTGCGTTCGTCATCGTCGTCAACGCCGGGAAGGTGCGGCTGACGGGGCGCAAGCTGGACCAGAAGTTGTACCGAAGCCACAGCGGCATTCCCGGCGGCTTCAAAGAGATCTCAGCGCGAGACAGGCTGGCGCGCTTTCCGGAGAAGATCATCGAAGATGCCGTCAACGGCATGCTGCCCAAGAACAGGCTGGGACGGGCGATGGCTCGCAAGTTGAAGGTGTATGGCGGCAAGGACCATCGGCATCAGGCGCAGAAGCCGATTCCTGTCGAGGTTGGGAATCGCTAAAGGAGTCACTGGTTGGATAAAACTCAATATTACGGCACGGGCCGGCGCAAGAGTTCCACCGCGCGTGTTTTCATGATGCCGGGCAACGGCGAGATGGTAGTCAACCGGTCCGATGTGGCTGAGTACTTCCGCAATCAGTCTCAGCAAATGGTTATCAAGCAGCCTCTTCTTCTCACCGACAACCTGGGCAAATTTGACGTATACGCAAACGTGGCCGGCGGCGGCATCTCGGGCCAGGCCGACGCCGTGCGGCTGGGGATTGCCAAAGCCTTGCTTGACTTCAACGTTGAGTTGCGGCCGCGCTTGAAGAAGGCCGGTTTGCTGACTCGTGACTCGCGAATCAAGGAACGCAAGAAGTACGGGCAGAAGGGCGCGCGCAAGAGATTTCAGTTTTCGAAACGTTAGCAGAGGAGGAACCTGTTTGGCCGCTATTTCAATGAAGCAATTGCTGGAAGCCGGAGTTCACTTCGGCCACCAGACGAAGCGGTGGAACCCGAAAATGAAGCCATACATTTTCGGGGAGCGCAACGGCATCTACATCATCGATCTGCAAAAGACCATTAAACTTTTCAAGGATGCGGTTGACTTTATCACCCACATGGCAACCCAGGGCAAGACCTTCCTCTTTGTGGGAACCAAACGGCAGGCGCAGGATGCAATCGTGGAGGAAGCGAGCCGCTGCGGGATGTATTATGTGAACAACCGCTGGCTGGGCGGGTTGCTCACCAATTTCAGCACGATCCAGAACAGCATCAAGCGGTTTAAAGAACTGGAGACCATGAAGGCCAATGGTCACTACGAGCGGCTGTCCAAGAAGGAAACCGCCCGGCTGGAAAGAGAACGCCGGCAACTGGAAAAAAATCTTCTTGGAATTCGAGACATGCCCGGCCTTCCGGATGTGCTGTTTGTGATCGATTCCAAGAAGGAGGCCATCGCCGTGAGCGAGGCCAAGAAGCTCGGTATTCCGCTGGTGGCCGTCGTGGATACCAACTGCGATCCGGATGACGTTGATTTCGTAATTCCCGGGAACGATGATGCGCTTCGTGCGGTTCGCCTCTTCGCGTCTACCATCGCCGACGCCATCATCGCCGGCCATAACATGCACCAGATGCGTCGTGAAATGGAAGCCAAGGACCAGGCGGAATCTGCCGCAGCCGGAGGGGCGGCCAGGATGGCGATCGGCGCTCCCCAGTTTGAGATCGACGAGGCGCAGTCGATGGAGCAGGCTGCCGATGCAAGACCCGCCGGCCTGGGAATGCCGCAGGCGGTTGCGCCGGTGGCGCGCGAGTCGGCCCGAAGGAAGACCGCCGGTGCAGCTCCGGTTGTGACGGAGTTGAACGGCGAAGTGGCGGTCACGGTGGAACCCGTCGGCGACGTTCCCATCGAAACCGAGTCGTAGTTCTCATCTTTCGCCTTTTGAGATTCGAGAGGGCTGAATTTCAAGAGGCTATTTTTTTGCCGTCAGCAGGGAGAAATCAATGGAGATTGGAGCCGCGCAGGTGAAACAGTTGCGGGATAAGACCGGAGCCGGCTTTATGGACTGCAAGCTGGCTCTGGAAGAGGCCGCGGGCAATGTGGATGATGCCATCATCATCCTCCGGAAAAAGGGCCTGGCGACGGCGGCAAAGAAGGCGGGGCGAACCACAAAAGAGGGCGCCGTGGCGGCGCATATCACCGAAAACCACAAAGTCGGAGTGCTGGTTGAAGTGAATTGTGAAACCGACTTTGTCGCCAAGACCGACCCATTCAAAGATCTGGTGCAAAAAGTTGCCGCGCACATCGCCCATGGTAAGCCCGGCAAGGTGCGCTCCAGTGATTCCGGGGCGGGAGAGGCGCTGTTGGACCAGGAACTCGACGGCAGCGCCGGCACGTGGGAACAGTTCATCTCTGGACGAATCGCCCAGATCGGGGAGAACATCGTGGTGCGCCGTTTTTCCCTTTTTGATGGCGATTATTGCCAAGCCTACATTCACGCAGGGGGCCGCGTCGGGACGCTGGTGGAGTTGAGCGGAGCGGAGGGCGTAGGCGCCGGCGAAGTGTCATCTCTGGCGCGCGACCTGGCCATGCATGTCGCCGCCGCGGACCCTCGTTTTGTTCGCAAAGACGATGTGACGGCCGAAGACCTGGCCCGCGAGCGTGAAATCTACCGGGAGCAGGCGGTCCAGGAGGGCAAGCCGGCCGGCATTATCGACAAAATTGTTGAAGGGAGACTGTCAAAGTTTTATTCTGAAGTCTGTCTTTACGATCAAGCCTTTATTAGGGACCCGAATGTCACCGTTGCCAAGCTGATTGCCTCCAGGACGGCAGGCGGTTCTAAAGTGGCGGTGAAGCGCTTTGCCCGCTATCGCGTGGGAGAGGGTGAATGAGTCCGAACGGAACGCCTGTAGCCGGCCTGGCCGAGTCAAGAGACGTGTCCTCGGGCAAACCGGTCTTCAGACGGGTTTTGGTCAAGCTCAGCGGAGAGGCGCTGACCGGCGGGAAAGGCTTTGGCGTCGACCCTGAAATCATGGACGAGATCGCGGACCAGATCATTGAGGTTCACAATCTCGGAGTAGAAACAGCGATCGTGGTCGGGGGCGGAAACATCATTCGCGGGGTGTCGGTGAGCGCGGCGGGGTTGGATCGCGTGTCGGGTGACTACATGGGAATGCTGGCGACGGTGATCAACGCGCTGGCCCTGCAAAATGCCCTCGAAAACAAGGGTGTGTATACGCGAGTGCTTTCGGCCATCACCATGGCCGAAGTCGCGGAGCCTTTCATCCGCCGCCGTGCGATTCGCCACCTGGAGAAAGGGCGCATCGTCATCTTTGCCGCCGGAACCGGAAATCCGTACTTTTCCACCGATACGGCGGCTGCGCTGCGCGCGATGGAAATCCGGGCGGAAGTCATTCTAAAGGCGACCAAAGTCGATGGCATCTACGACTCGGATCCGATGCAGAACAAGAATGCCACGTTCTTCAAGGAGCTCACGTATTTTCAAGTGCTGGAGAAGGGATTGAAGGTCATGGATGCCACGGCCATTTCACTGTGCATGGACAATCAACTGCCGATCATTATTTTCAACCTGAAGAAGAATGGAAATATTCGGCGCGCCGTTCTCGGCGAAAAGGTGGGTTCGCTGATCCGGACATGAGGGAGACGTCTTCGATCCTTCGCGGCTCAACGACCGGGTTGTCCGCAGCGCAGCTCCCGCGTTGCCGGACCGATAACTTTTGACGGAACGATTATGCTGAAGCCGATTATCGAAGAAACTCGAACCCGCATGGAGAAGAGCATTCGCGATCTGGTAGACAATCTGGCTTCCGTGCGCACCGGGCGCGCATCCGTGCATCTGCTGGATCACATCATGGTGGATTACTACGGGACCCCTACTCCCGTCAATCAGGTGGCCACCTTGCACGTCCCGGAGCCAAGCCTGATCACGGTGCAGCCCTGGGATCTGTCGAGTCTGGCGGCCATTGACAGGGCCCTCCGGATGTCCGACCTGGGGATCAATCCGGCGTCGGACGGCAAGGTCATCCGCATTCCCATTCCGCCGCTCACGCAGGAGCGGCGCCAGTCGCTGAGCAAGCACGTGGGGAAAGTCGCCGAGGATCACCGCACTGCAGTACGGCAGGTCCGGCGTGACTCCAACGAGCACGTCAAGAAGCTGTTTAAAGACAAGAAAATCTCCGAAGACGAGGAAAGAGACACGCTGCAGAAAATCCAGGATCTGACCGACAAGTTCATCAAGCAGGTGGATGAGCTGGCGCAGAAGAAGGAACAGGAAATCCTGCAGGTCTAGCTTAGCTCATGCGTTGGAATTGTCTTCAGTGCTTGCGGATCCAGTGGCCAAACGCTTTTCCAATGCGTTGAGTCGAGGCGGCAACTTCTGACCATGGCTGCAGGATTGCTTCCTGGACTCGAGCCACCGCTCCCTGGTAGCGGCGCGCGAGACTGTCCACTTCAGCGTCAAACTCTTGAAGGCGCCGCCGGCCGGCCTGCAGCGTCTGGTCAACCTCTCTTTCAGCCTTCTCCACCTGCGTCCTGGCTTGCTTCCAGAGAGGGGAAGACTGAGAATTGAGTTCCCGGAGGAACTGTGCCGGGGGCAGTGCCAAGTTTAGACCTGCGGCGGCGCCTCGGATGACGCTCTCCAGGCCGCGCTGCATCCGCGTCAGAGCGCCGGCCATCGCGTCGATCCCCGCGGAGAGCCGGGTCGCGATCAAGAACGTGACCACCGCCTGGAAGACACACGATACTCCGACAATGCCCAAAAAGAGGAACAGCATGGATTCGAAGGTCATCGATCCAACAAGTCTATCACAGGAAGTTGATGATGAACCTTCCTGTTGTGCAAGGTTTTCCCGTTTCTATAGAATAAAAAGGTTCAATCCAAAGAGGAGACGACCCAAAGAGGAGACGACATGGCAACTGTCACGCTGAAGGGCAATCCGATTCATACCAATGGCGAGCTCCCCGGTGTGGGGCGCACCGCGCCTGATTTCCGCCTGGTGGACGGCAAGCTTGGGGAAGCTACCTTGGAAACATTCAAAGGCAAGAAGAAGATCCTGAACATTGTGCCCAGCCTGGATACTGCAGTTTGCGCCACCTCCGCGCGCAAATTCAATGAGCGGGCGGCAAACCTGCATAATACCGTCGTGCTGGTCATCTCCGCCGACCTTCCGTTTGCGCAGGGACGGTTTTGCACTGCCGAAGGGCTTACCAACGTCGTTCCTCTTTCAATGATGCGCTCCCGCGACTTTGCCCGAGACTATGGAGTGCTCCTCCAGGATGGACCGCTCGCGGGCATTGCGGCGCGCGCCGTAGTGGGCATCGACGAACAGGACAAAGTGATCTATTGCCAATTGGTAAAGGAGATTGCCGAGGAGCCGGACTACGAATCGGCCCTGGCAGCCCTGCGGTAAATCTGGAAATGGCAGAAACACGCCCTGGCGAGTCTCTCTGCCCGCCGGACCGGTTTCCCGAAGTTTTGATGGAAGGCTTCACACCGATCATCGAGCTCAAGCAGCGGATTGCCGCCGTCTATGCTTTGCTTTCTGACCGCTTTCGCGAATTCCCCAAGGCCTGTCAGACCTGGTCCCAGCTTGCCGAGGGAGAACGGTTTCAATGCCAGACTCTCCGGCAACTGGCGGAGAGCGCTGACCTGGAGTGCAGTGAGGCGAAACTGGAGTCCCTTGCGGCCGCCCTGGCATCTCTGGAAAGGCAGGCCCAGCCGCCGCAGCTCCAACTCAAAGAAGCCTACCAAATCAGCCTCGACCTCTCCGGCATTCAGCTTGATGTGATGGCTCATCTGGTCGAGCAGATGGAATTCCCCCAATCGGTGGAAATCAAGAACATTGCGTCGGCGATGTCAACCGGCTTGCTTAACCTTTACGAGATGATGGAGAAGCCGATGGCGGCGCTGGCGTTGCAACGCGTCGTGTCCAGAACGCGCCTGCGGCTGCTGTCGTTAGGCCTGATGTTTCTCGAGTTCGACATCCGAAACTATCTGACCGGCATCATGGGGATGAGCCGCATGCTGTCAGGGGAGTCTGGCGCCGAGGAAACCGAGCGGATGGTGGATGCAATGTACACGCATTGTGATGCGGTGCGGAAGGCGATGGACAAACTGGAGGCCATTCGCCTTCAGTTGACCGAGATGGAGAAAGAATAAAGGGTCTGGCCTTGAGCGAGGCTGCGCGGCTCCCGTGGGTAAGCGGGCGAACCCATCCATCTTCACGCACCTGACCGGGAGACGATCAACACCACCAGGCTCTGGGAAACCGCTTCTTCAGCCAGCCATCCAGGCCTAGGGAGCGGCCTGCCGCGGTCACGACAAAAATAAGGTGCAGGATAACGTAGAGGCGGTTTATCGCCAGTTGCGCGCCTCCACCCTGGTAGGTGACGGCCAGATAGATGTTCAAGTTGTGAAAGGCCCCGAAGGAAGAGGAAATGCGGACCAGACACCCCGTCAGCAGGGATAGCCCGATCAGAACCTCGCCGTATGCGACCAGATAACTGAAGAATACTGCATTGGGAACTACCACGTCCGTGATGAAGACCCGATGGATCCCTACAGGATCGGCCGCAATGTCAGAAAACTGGCGCGCCAGACGCTCCCCGGACAGGAACTGTGGCGTCAGTTTTGGCCAGCCCACCGTGAGAAAGTGATAGCCGACCAGGATGCGCAGAATCGCCAGGAAGCGGAGAGGGATCTGTTTGGAGTCCGCCATGCGAAGGTTTCCGACTCGAGCTAGCTCCCCGGCTTGGGGGCGTAATAGCCGTCGCGGGCCCGCGCCCTCAATTCCACCGGCTTGCCGTCCTTCTTGAGATCGGCCTTTACCTCGACCCGGATCCTGCGGAATTTCCCGTCGCGTGCCGTGTTGGTCGAGACATAGGAAAGCCGGTACTGATTGCGCAGCATGCTGGAAATATCTTTGAAAATACCTGGATATTCCTGCTGAAATCGGGGAAAGTAAGCCTCTCCGCCGGTCGCCTTGGCAAACTCCTTAAGAACTGCATCGGCCTGGTAGAAATCCATTCGGGTCGTGTCCGACATCTGTCCTTCATACCGGGTCCGGACACCCCCGCCGACACTGACCGGATAAATAATGGCGCTGCTCTCCTTGACGGAACGGAGCACCTTGTCCAGGTTTGTCTTGCTGAAGGTATCCCGGCCCGAGGTGAGCATCACAACCGCGACCTTGCCGTCAATCTCTTTAACTCGATCCAGGACGTCAAGCGTGGCATCGTAGAAATTTGCTTCGCTCCAGGCAGGATAGTTCAGCCGCCGCAAGGAGTTGTAGACCTCGCCCTTGTTTTGAGTGAAGTCGGAGAGAATCTCGGGCTTGATGTCGTAGGCCACCACGGCAATCCAGTCATCAGGCCGAATCTGGTCGACAAACGTGTAAGTCGCGTCCAGCACTTCATAAAGGGCATACCAAATCACTTTATTGTATTCCACCAGCAGCACTACGGTGATTGGGGCCTCTACCGGAGCAAAATTCGTGATTTGCTGCTCTACTTTGTCCTCATAAATCTTGAAGTTTTCCGGCGCCAGGCCCTGGATCAGGTTACCGCTTTTGTCTGTCACCGTCACGTCAACTCCGATTTGTTCGACGCTGACCCGGATCGCCGTCTTCCCCCTGGGCGTTTCCTGTTTTTCTTTCAGATCCTTCGGCTGCTGATCGCGGGGGTCCGACCCGGCAGGGGGCGCTGGAACCTGCTGTGTCTGGCTGTTCACCGATTGTATTTGCGCCAGAATCAGACTCAGCGCCAGTAAAGCCCATGATATCCTGAATTTTCTTCGCATCAGAGCATGTCCCTTCTCGGTAACATCAAAGAAATTGTAACATAGCATGCGGTGGGGGGCGTAGTGAGGAGGGCAAGAGCCGGCGCCGGGTGGCCCCGCCTGCGTTCGGAGCCTGCCATCTGGGGGAGCCGCGAGGTGAAGGGAGCGGCGGAGAAAATGGGCTCGACGGGACATGAACGAGGCAACTCCAACCTTGCTGCAAGGAAAAATGTCTGATGCATTTCTTGGATAAGGAATCGACACTGGCGGAACTGTTGCGCCCGATGGGCTCGCTTCTGGTTGCTTACAGCGGCGGAGTCGACAGCGCGTTGCTTGCCTTTCTGGCCCACGGGCAGCTTGGAGACCGGATGCTGGCCGTGACGGCCCAGAGCGCGTCGGTGGCCGAGTCAGAAATGGCGCATGCATCACAGTTTGCGGCCCGGCATGGAATACCCCATCGAATGGTGCAGACACAAGAGCTGAGCAACCCCCGCTATGCTTCCAATCCGGTCAACCGCTGCTTTTTCTGCAAAGACGAGCTGTACTCATCGCTGACACAACTCAAGGAAGAACTGCGCTTTGACCATATTGCCGACGGATCCCATGCGGATGATGACGCCGGCGAGCGGCCCGGGATGCAGGCCGCCCGCAATTACGGAGTTCGCAGCCCGCTTCGCGAAGCGGGCCTGACCAAGTCCGACATCAGAACCATCGCCGCACGGCTTGGCTTGGACATATGGGACAAACCGTCGTCCCCCTGTCTCAGTTCGCGCATCCCGCATGGGGTGACTATCACGGTCGAAAAATTGCGGCAGGTTGACCGGGCGGAAGAGGTCCTGAGGGGAATGGGATTTCGCGTATTCCGCGTGCGCCACCATGAGGATCTGGCTCGCCTCGAGCTGGCGCCGGAGGAACTCCCCCGCTTGTTGGACTGCGGCCGGTTCGAACAGGTCGCCAGGCAGCTTCGGCGGATCGGCTACCGGCACGTCACGCTGGATATGCAAGGCTATCGGTCCGCGGAAGGCGCCGGTTCGACGGCGGGAGCGTCAGACGGCGAATCTCTGGAAGAACCATCGGATTCAACGGCCTCCGACGAATGAGCGACGGCCTCCCGCCCCTCTCTCCCGGTCGCGTTTCCGCCGCTCACATTTTCCGTGTACACTAGTCGGGGATGTAGTTTCCACCGAAAAGGAGAAGAGATGAAAAGGATCGTGCGGCTTGGGCCGATAGCTCTTTGGATCGCTTGTGGAGGGTTGCATGCGCAGGCGCCCGCCCCGCTTTCAAATACCTATCAGTTCCCGTTTTGGTCGGATGGAGACGTTGACTCTGGAGATAAGCCATTTCACATCGGCTATCGGACCGGATTTGTGATCAGTAATCCCAATGCGGAATCTGTGAGAGTCGACTTGTTTTTTAACGACTCAGAAGGAAGGACATTAGTGCAGACCCTTTCCGACGGCCAGGGGACCAGCCGGTTCGTCGCCGCTCATGCCACGGTCAACATCACGACGCCGGCGGCGTGGCAGAGCGCGCAGCGCTTCGGTAATGTGACGGCAAGCAGTGAAAGCAAGTTCATGATTGCCGTGGAGGTGGAACTGGTGCACATTCCGAACCCGGCAATTGTAACGCCCGTGGCAAGAGATCCAAGAATTTCTGTCATGCGAATGGAGGCGGCACGTACGGCGGGGGTGGTTTTGATCTCCTGGGAGCGCAGCACCACCACGGACACTGCGTTTATCTTTGCCAATACCTCAGGGCAGGCCCTGATACCCCGGATCACTTCCTTTTCCGGATTGAAGCAGATCCAAACGGTGAAGGAGTTGTTTGTGGCCGCCGGCGCCACAGTCATCTACACGATCCAGGACCTTGACAGCTTTCCCTCTTTGCTGGAACCCGGCGCGCCCCGCAATCACGGCTTCATCCGGGTCGAAGCTCCCAACGGTCTCCTGGTCACGGGTGTCGTCTTCCGAACGGTTCAGGATCCCATTGTGTTGCCGGCTGCCGTTGCAACCCCTTGAACGCCGGAAAGTCGCGGCGCTTTCGGAAGCAGGGCCTCGTGGGGCGTGGAGACTCCCTGCTGGATTTATGACGCAGAAAACGATTGCTGACTTGTTGAAAGAACGGATCCTCATC
>JACQGG010000193.1 GCA_016199665.1 Acidobacteriota bacterium
AAATGAGGTGTTGCGAAAATTTATAGAAGCCGACACGGCGAGAACGTGCAGGCTGGTGAACCCGTCCGTCGGCTGCCGCCTGGCTGCGCCGGTTGCGGTTCGGCGGGATGGCGCAACGCCCGCACGGCTAGCCGATTGGGCCCAATTCCAGCTCGGGCAAGACCTCCAGCTTTTCCGGCTCCGGATAGATCTCTTCTTCCAGTGTGATATTACGGTAGTATTCCATCCCGGTGCCCGCGGGAATCAGGCGTCCCATAATGACGTTCTCCTTCAGCCCCCTCAGGTAGTCGATCTTGCCGCTGATGGCCGCCTCGGTGAGAACGCGCGTGGTCTCCTGAAAAGAGGCCGCCGAAATGAACGAATCCGTGCTCAGCGACGCCTTGGTGATTCCAAGCAGCAGCGGACGCCCCACGGCAGGCTTGCCCCCTTCGGATTCCACTCGATCGTTTTCCTCCTGGAACTTGAACTTGTCCACCTGTTCTTCCAGCAGAAACTCCGTGTCGCCCACTTCTTCGACCTTAATCCAGCGCATCATCTGACGCACGATCACTTCGATGTGCTTGTCGTTGATATTGACGCCCTGCAGGCGATAGACCTCCTGGATTTCATTGACCAGGTAGGCCTGCAGCTCCTTCTCGCCAAGCACCCGCAAGATGTCGTGAGGATTTCGGGGGCCGTCCATCAGCCCCTCACCGGCCTGAACGTATTCGCCTTCCTGGACGTTGACGTGAACCCCGCGCGGCAACAGGTACTCAGCCATCGTCTTGTTTTCGTTCTCCACCACAATCTTCCGCTGGCCGCGCAGCAATCCTCCGTAGTGCACCACGCCGTTGATTTCAGTGATAACGGCGGTTTCCTTCGGCTTGCGGGCTTCGAACAGCTCCACAATGCGCGGCAGGCCCCCGGTAATGTCTTTGGTCTTGGTGGTTTCACGCGGGATCTTGGCCAGGGTGTCCCCCGGAAAAACTTCATCCCCGCTGTTCACCATCAAGTGGGCCTTCGAAGGCATCAGGTAGGTCTTGGCGATCTTCCCCTTGCCGTCCCGGATCTGGAGCTGGGGCTGCCGCTTCTCATCCGGGGATTCGGTGATGACCTGGCGCGAAAGGCCCGTGACTTCGTCCACCTCCTCCTTCATCGTCACGCCTTCAAGGATGTCTTTGAAGACGACGCTTCCACCAAATTCCGTCAGAATGGCAAAGGTGAACGGATCCCATTCCACAAGCTGGGCGCCGGGCTCGATGTACTCGGCGTCGCGCACTTTAAGCGTCGCTCCGTAAACCAGCGAGTACCGCTCCCGCTCGCGGCCTTTTTCGTCATGGATCACCAGCGATCCGTTGCGATTCATCACCACCAGGAATCCCTCCTTGTTGGTGACGTGCTGGACGTTCAGGAATTTGACAATTCCGGCGTTCTTGGACTCCACCGTGGACTGCTCGTCAATGCGGCTGGCGGTGCCGCCAATGTGAAAAGTGCGCATGGTGAGCTGTGTTCCCGGCTCGCCGATCGACTGCGCCGCAATGACCCCGACGGCCTCACCGAGTTCCACCATCTTTCCGGAAGCCAGGTTCCGCCCATAGCATTTGATGCAGAGGCCGCGCTTGGTTTTGCAGGTCAGCACTGACCGAATCTTGATCTTCTCGATGCCGGCGGCCTGAACATCTGTGGCGATGTCTTCGGTGATTTCCTGATTCATCCTGACCAGCACTTCACCGGTAAACGGATCTTTCACCTCTTCCTGCGAAACACGGCCGATGATGCGATCCCGCAGGGACTCGATGATCTCGCCTCCCTCCACAATCGACGTCACCATGATGCCGTCCAGCGTCTTGCAGTCCTCTTCAGAAATAATCACGTCCTGAGCCACGTCCACCAGGCGCCGGGTCAGGTATCCCGAATCCGCGGTTTTCAGCGCCGTATCCGCCAGCCCTTTGCGGGCGCCGTGCGTGGAGATAAAGTACTGCAGCACGGTCAGGCCTTCCCGAAAGTTGGCTGTAATGGGGGTTTCAATGATCTCTCCCGATGGCTTGGCCATCAGACCCCGCATGCCGGCCAACTGTCGGATCTGCTGCTTGCTGCCCCGGGCGCCCGAGTCCGCCATCATATAGATGGGATTGAACTCCTCTTGCGAGGATGCGTGCTTGGCCATGGCGTCAAACATCTCGTCGGCGACTTTTTCAGTAACGTCCGACCAGATGGAAATGACTTTGTTGTAGCGCTCGCCCTTGGTGATGGCGCCGTCCTGATATTGCTGTTCCACCTCGCGCGTTTCGCCGTTGGCGCGCGAAACCAGCTCTCCCTTGTTCGATGGAACGATCAGGTCGTCAATGCCGATGCTGATCCCCGCCTTGGTGGCGTAGAGGAAACCCAATTCCTTCAGGTCATCCAGCATCTGCACGGTCGTGGTCAGTCCATGACGCAAATAGCAGGAATTGACCAGTTGGCCGAGACCCTTCTTTTTCAGCAGGCCGTTGACGAAAGGCATTTCCCGAGGAAGATGATCGTTAAATATGACGCGACCCACCGTGGTCACGATGAGCTTTTTTTGCACCTCCTGAATATCGGCGCGCATGACGGCCTGGTCGTCGTACTGCGTGGTCAGGTCCATCAACCGGCCCGAGTAGCGCAGCGTGATGGGTGTCAGTAGTTCCACCTGTCCCGCTTCCAGAGCGTGCACGACGTCTTCGGCGTTGGCAAAGATGCGGCCCTCCCCTTTGCTGCCCGGCTTGGCCAGCGTCAGGTAATAGCAGCCCAATACGATGTCCTGAGAGGGGACGGCGATGGGGGTGCCGTTGGCGGGGGAGAGCAGGTTCTGCGGGGCGAGCATCAGCACCGCCGCCTCCACCTGAGATTCCGGAGAGAGGGGGATGTGAACCGCCATCTGATCTCCGTCGAAATCGGCGTTGAACGCGGTGCAGACCAGGGGATGAATCTTGATGGCTTTTCCTTCCACCAGGACCGGCTCAAAAGCCTGGATCCCGAGACGATGCAGCGTGGGCGCCCGATTGAGCAGCACCGGGTGCTCTTTGATCACTTCCTCCAGAATATCCCAAACAATCGACTCCTGGTTCTCCACCATCTCTTTGGCGCCCTTGATGGTGGTGGCATGTCCTTCCTTCTCCAGCCGGTTGTAGATGAACGGCTTAAAGAGCTCCAGCGCCATCTTCTTGGGAAGCCCGCACTGGTGAAGTTTCAACTCCGGGCCGACGACGATGACGGAACGCCCTGAATAATCGACGCGTTTACCCAGCAGGTTCTGCCGAAAACGTCCCTGCTTGCCCTTGAGTGTGTCACTCAGTGACTTCAGCGGCCGGTTCTTCACACCCCGCAAAACCCTGCCGCGACGGCCGTTGTCAAACAGGGCATCGACCGCTTCTTGAAGCATCCGTTTTTCGTTGCGGATGATCACTTCGGGGGCGCGCAGCTCCATTAGTTTCTTCAGGCGATTGTTGCGGTTGATGACGCGCCGGTACAGGTCGTTCAAATCCGACGTGGCAAACCGCCCCCCATCCAGCGGAACCAGCGGCCGTAACTCGGGCGGGATGACCGGAATCACGTCAAGAATCATCCACTCCGGCTTGTTGCCGGACTTGCGGAAAGCATCCACGACCTTCAGGCGCTTGGCGTACTTCAGGCGCTTGAGCTGCGACGTTTCATTTCTCATGCGGAAGCGCAAGTCAATCGCCAGCGCGTCCACGTCCACCATCTTCAGCAGCTCCTTGATGGCTTCCGCTCCCATCAGCGCCTCAAAGCGACCCGGATAGTCCGCCTGTAGCGCGCGATACCGCTCCTCAGTCAGCAGTTCCTTCTCTTTGAGCGGCGCATCCCCGGGATCCAGGACCACATAGGCTTCAAAATACAAAACCCTTTCCAGATCCTTGAGAGTCATGTCCAGCAAGTGGCCGATTCGGCTGGGAAGACCCTTGAAGAACCAGACATGGGAGCAGGGGCTGGCCAGCTCAATGTGGCCCAGGCGCTCGCGGCGAACTTTGGACAGCGTCACTTCGACGCCGCACTTGTCGCAGATCACCCCACGATGCTTCATGCGCTTGTACTTTCCGCACAGGCACTCCCAGTCGGTCACAGGACCGAAAATCCGGGCGCAAAACAGGCCGTCTCGTTCCGGTTTGAAAGTCCGGTAGTTGATCGTTTCCGGCTTGGTAACCTCTCCACTGGACCAGATGCGGATTTTCTCCGGAGCAGCCAGACCAATGCGAATGCTCTCAAAGTCTCGGATTAAATTCCCTTTGTCCCCTTGATCCTTGAATGCTTTCAAAACACCCTCCCTAGCTTTCGGCAATCTGCGCCGGTTCGGTCTCTCGAGTCTCGCGAGGCGCTTTCTTTTTGGCCCGCTCAATCAGCTCCACGTCCAAGGCAAGGCTCTGAAGTTCTCGAATCAGGACATTGAATGATTCAGGAATGCCGGGACTGTAGGACGACTCTCCCTTGACGATCGCCTCATAAATCTTTGCACGTCCTTGAACGTCATCCGACTTGGCTGTGAGCAGTTCCTGCAGGATATTGGCGGCGCCGTAAGCCTCCAGAGCCCAGACTTCCATTTCTCCGAAGCGCTGTCCGCCAAATTGGGCTTTTCCGCCCAGAGGCTGCTGCGTAATCAGTGAGTAGGGCCCGATGGACCGCGCATGAATCTTGTCGTCCACCAGGTGCGACAGCTTCAACATGTAGATGTAGCCCACGGTAACCTTCTGCTCGAATTTTTCGCCCGTCATTCCGTCAAACAGCTCCGTCTTTCCTGAGACCGGCAGGCGGGAGTTTTCAAGCTGCCCCTTGATCTCCGTTTCGGTCGCCCCATCAAACACCGGTGTGGCATAATGCAGGCCCAGCGCGCGCGCGGCCCACCCCAGGTGGGTCTCCATGATCTGCCCCACGTTCATACGCGACGGAACGCCCAGCGGATTGAGCACGATCTCAACGGGAGCGCCGTCGGGCATGTACGGCATGTCCTCTTCGGGAAGAATGCGCGCAATGACCCCCTTGTTCCCGTGCCGGCCCGCCATCTTGTCGCCGACGGAAAGCTTCCGCTTCATGGCCACATACACCTTGACCATCTTGATCACTCCGGGGGGGAGCTCATCTCCCTTGCGCAGCCGGGAGAGCTTTTCCTCGTGCAGCGATTTTAAGATTTCAATCTGACGCTCCGTCTTGTCCTCAATTTTTTCCAGCGCCGGGTGAATGTCTTTGCCATCCACCTTGATCTTTTTCAACGCGGCGTGGGAAAGCCCTTCCAGCGTCGTGGCGGTGATTACTTCGCCCTTCTTGCGGGCTCCCTGCGGCGACGAGAGCCCGGTGGCCAGCTTCTTTCCAACCAGGAGACCCGCGATGTGCTTGTCGCGCTCCTCTTTCAGAATACGAATCTCGTCGTTGAGGTCCTGCTCCAGTTTGGTGATTTCCTGTTGCTCAATTTGAATGGCGCGTTCATCCTTGGGCACACCCTTGCGTGAAAAGATCTTCACATCAACCACGACCCCTTCGATGCCGGGCGGGGTGTAAAGAGAAGCATCTCTGACATCGCCTGCTTTTTCACCGAAAATGGCCCGCAGCAGCTTTTCCTCGGGCGTCAACTGCGTCTCGCCTTTGGGAGTGACCTTTCCCACCAGGACCGATCCGGGGGCCACCTTGGCCCCGATGCGGATGATCCCGCTCTCGTCAAGGTCCTTCAGGATCGTGTCGCTTACGTTGGGAATATCCCGCGTGATCTCTTCACTTCCCAGCTTGGTATCGCGAGCTTCAATCTCCAGCTCCTCGATATGAATCGACGTATAGTGATCCTCTTTGACCAGTTTCTCGCTAACCAGAATCGCATCTTCGAAGTTGTAGCCTCGCCACGGCATGAAGGCAACCAGCACGTTCCGGCCCAGCGCCAGTTCGCCCTTTTCAGTGCAGGGGCCGTCGGCCAGCACCTGCCCTTTCTCCACCTGGTCGTGGCAGCACACCAGCGGCTTCTGGTTGATGCAGGTGTTCTGATTGCTGCGTTTGAACTTGGTCAGCTGGTAAATATCGACTCCGGCGTCCCGGGTGACGGTTCCTTCGCCGGCATCCACCCGGACAATGATCCGTTCCGCATCGACGCTGTCGACGATTCCCGGACGCCGGCACAGGACCACGGCGCCGCTGTCGCGCGCCGAGATGTATTCCATTCCGGTCCCGACATAGGGAGCTTCCGCACGCACCAGTGGAACCGCCTGGCGCTGCATATTAGAGCCCATCAAAGCGCGGTTGGCGTCATCATGCTCCAGAAAGGGAATCAGGCTGGCCGCGACGCTGACCAGTTGTTTGGGAGACACATCGATGTACTCCACCTCTTGACATGAAGCGAACACGAAGTTTCCCTGATGGCGCGCGCTGACCCGGTCCTGCAGAATCTTCCCTTTTTCATTCAGCTCCACATTCGCCTGCGCGATCACGTGCTTATCGGCGTCCCATGCGGTCATGTAGAACGCGTACGGCTCATACTCCGCCTCCCGCTTGCCGGCGCGTTTCATCCTCTTGTTGACGGATTCCACCTCTTCCAGCGTGTAATGCCCGCCGATCTTCAGATTGGTGTCTCCCACGTTTGTGACCAGAACGTAGTCGATCACTTGCCCGTCTTTGACGCGGCGGTAAGGAGACTCGATAAAACCGTATTCATTGATGCGAGCGTAGCAGCTCAGCGACGAGATCAGACCGATGTTGGGCCCTTCCGGAGTTTCAATGGGACAAATGCGACCGTAGTGGGTCGGATGCACATCCCGCACTTCAAATCCGGCGCGCTCGCGGCTCAGCCCTCCCGGCCCCAGGGCCGACAGCCGGCGCTTGTGGGTGATCTCGGAGAGCGGATTGGTCTGGTCCATAAACTGGGACAACTGACTGCTGCCAAAAAACTCGCGGATGGAGGCCATCACCGGCTTGGCGTTGATCAGATCGTGCGGCATCGCCGTGGCCATTTCCTGGTGAACCGACATCTTCTCCTTTATGGCGCGTTCCATACGCACCAGGCCAATGCGGAACTGATTCTCCAGCAGTTCCCCAACCGCTCGCACCCGGCGGTTGCCCAGATGATCAATGTCATCCACAGCGCCAATGTTCTTGCGCAGCTTCAGCAGATAGCGGATCACTTCATAAAAGTCGCGTGGGGAAAGAATGCGCTCTTCCAGCGGGGTGCTCAGCCCCAGCTTGATGTTGAACTTCAGCCGGCCGACTTTGGAAAAATCATACTTTCTGGAATCAAAGAACATCCCCTGGAAAAGCTGTGTTGCTGTCTCCAGCGTCGGGGGATCGCCGGGTCGCTGTTTTCGATAAATCTCGTTTAAAGCCTCGCCCGTGGTCTTAACCGGGTCTTTGCGCAGCGTTTCCGACAGCACGACTCCGACATCGTCCCACTCCGGGAAAAAGACGGAGAATTTCTCCGGCCCGGCTTCGAGAACCGAGTTCAGCTTCCGAGGATTCACTTCTTCATTGGCTTCCAGTATCACCTCGCCGCTCTTTTCGTCCACGACCACGCCGGCACTGAACGCGCCCGCCAAGTCCTCGGCATCAATCTCAACCCTCTTCACACCCGCTTTCTCCAGAGTGGTGTAGATGGAGTGCGTGATTTTCTTGGCCGCCCCGTGCAACACCTTGCGCGGCGACTTCGGATCGCAAATATCCCTGGAGATCTTCCCCCCGATCAGGCTCGGCCGCAGCGCCCGATGGAGTTTCTTGTTCTCAATAGTGATGTCACTGACGTAATAGAACTCGCGCAAGATCTGCTCATCCGTGATCTGCGGGTCGGAATTCTGCCCTTCGAATTTCATGCCCAGCGCGCGCAGGAAGGTCGTAGCCAGAAACTTCCGCTTGCGATCGATACGCACATACAGGAGATTCTTTATGTCGTACTCGAATTCAATCCAGGAACCCCGATAAGGGATGATCTTCCCCAGGAAGAACGACTTGTTCGGGCTTGACTCGAAGAATACGCCCGGGGAGCGGTGTAGCTGGCTGACGATCACCCGCTCGGTGCCGTTGATGATGAAAATGCCGTTTTCCGTCATCAGCGGAATGTCGCCGAAGTACACCTCCTGCTCCTTGATATCGCGGATTGTCTTGGCTTCGGTGTCCGGATCCTTGTCCCAGACCACCAGGCGGATAGTCACTTTCAGCGGGACGGCGTAAGTCATCCCCCGTTCCTGGCATTCTTCGATGTTGTATTTCAGATTAAGCTGGACCGGGTCGCCGCAGTCCTCGCAGCGAGTTACGTCATTGGAATTGTACGCCCCACATTTCTTGCAGATGATGTCCTCGATTGAGTAGGGATTAAGAACAATCGTCTCGTTGCAGTGCGAACATTTGCCGCGAAGATGCTCCAGGCCGCGCAGCTTGCCGCATTTGCACTCCCAATTGCCGATCGAGTAATCCACAAACTCAAGCGAGGATGTGCCCCGAAAATCGGTGATGGGAAAAACCGAGTTGAAGACAGACTGAAGCCCGACATCTTCGCGCTCGGTCGGCAGCAGATCCATCTGCAGAAATCGCTGATACGACTTTTTCTGCACTTCCAGCAGATTTGGAATGGGAAAGGAGGTCTTGATCTTAGCGAAGTTATGTCTTTCTCGGTAGACATTCTTCAGGAAATCGGACATGGCTGGATTTACTCCCTGCGCGGAAAGATGCGCCCTGCCGACTCTGGCCGCGCCCTATCCGCCTGAAACCCGATCAATTCGAGGTTTGAACTCCTGCGTGAGACTCCTTCGGAAGCGCAAAATACACGTCGGACCACGCGGGGAAAGATGCTCAGGATCATCAGAAAAAACCTGCTCGGAAGAAAGTGGATGTTGCCCTCCGGCAGATAAAGAAGCCAAAAGGTAATTGTAAGCTCTCTTATTGCTTAATTCGGATCGCCGCCCGCGCTCCCTATCAACGAACCTGTTATGATAATCATGTCTGCGCCACGATTGCAAGCGCTTTTTTCGCGCCAGGCTATTTGACCTCGACTGTAGCCCCCACTTCCTGAAATTTCGCCTTGATCCGCTCCGCTTCTTCCTTGGGGACGCCTTCCTTCACCGGCTTGGGAGCGCCTTCCACCAGGTCCTTGGCCTCCTTCAGCCCGAGGTTGGTCACTTCACGCACTACTTTGATCACGTTGATTTTCTTATCCCCGGCGCTGGTCAGGATCACGTCAAATTCGGTCTTCTCCTCAGGGGCCGCCGCAGGACCGGCCGCGGCCGCCGGAGCAGCGCCGGCCAGGGCCACGGGGGCTGCGGCCGAAACGCCGAACTTGGTCTCGATGTCCCTTACCAACTCTGAGATTTCCAGGATGGACGCCTGTTCAATCCAACCCAGAACCTGTTCACGAGTAATTTCCATTGTAGCCTCCAAAAATTATTTCCTAATCTGGCTGAGCGCATAGGCGAGATTGCGAATCGGCGCGCTCAACACCGAAACCAGTTGCCGCGCCGGAGCGTTCAACAGGGAGAGTAGTTTTCCCATCAGCTCGGTGCGCGAAGGCAGCCGGGCGATCTCTCCCACTGCCTTCCCATCCAGCAACCTTCCTTCCACCAGAGCCGCCTTGACCTGCAGGCTGGGCGAACTCTTGGCAAAGTCGGTCAAGAGCCGGGCCAACGCCACGGGATCCGCCTGGGAGTAGGCGACAGCGGTGGGACCCTGGAAATGATCCTTGAGCGCCTGGAAAGCAGTATCCTGGGCGGCAATCTGAGCCAGCGTATTCTTAACCACCCGATAGCCGCATCTGGCCTTCCGGATCCGGCGGCGGAGTTCGGAAGCATCTGCCACCTTCATCCCGCGGAAGTCCACCAACACGACAGACGTAGCGGAACGAAGCGTCTCGCTCAAACTCTCAACCGCCGCCCTCTTCTCCGTTCTGTTCATGTCCTGGTCCTAGTTCCGTTCAACATCGATGTCGATCCCGGGTCCCATGGTGGAAGAGATCGTGACACGTCTCAAATACTTTCCTTTGCTGGTGGTCGGCTTGGCTCGGACTACCGCGTCAATCAACGCCTGGGCGTTCTGCACCAGGTTTGGCTCTGGAAAGGAAAGCTTGCCAAATGGCGCATGAATCACCCCGTTCTTGTCTACGCGAAACTCCACTTTTCCGGCCTTCACTTCCTTAACAGCTTTCGCCACGTCCAGCGTCACCGTGCCGGTCTTGGGATTGGGCATCAGACCGCGCGGACCGAGGACCTTGCCCAATTTTCCGATCGACTTCATCATATCGGGAGTGGCGATGAGGACGTCAAAGTCGAGATAGCCCTTCTGTATTTTTTCCACCAGTTCGTCCCCGCCCACCTCGTCGGCGCCGGCCTCCTGCGCGTCCTTGATTTTGTCGCTGGGCGCAACCACCGCCACGCGCTTGGATTTCCCCAATCCGTTGGGAAGCACAATGGTTCCCCGCACCATCTGGTCGGCATGCTTCGGGTTGACACCCAGGCGCAGAGCGACTTCCGCCGTCTCATCAAAGGCGGCAAACTTCACCTTCTTCATCAACGCCACCGCTTCTCCGAGAGCGTACGGCCGCGCCTCCACCAGGTGCTTTGCTTTTTCAAATTTCTTGCCCATCGGATTCCACCCTATGAAACGACTTCCAGGCCCATGCTCCGGGCGGTTCCCAAAATGATTTTCACCGCGGCGGTGAGGTCATTGGCATTGAGATCCGGCATTTTTGTCCTTGCGATTTCCTCAACCTGCTTCAGGGTGACCGAGGCCACTTTGTTCTTGTTGGGCTCCGCGGAGCCCTTGGCGATGTTGGCGGCCCGCTTCAGCAGAATCGCGGCAGGCGGCGTCTTGGTGACAAAGCTGTAGGACCGATCCTGGTAGACGGTAATCACCACCGGAATAATCAGGCCTTCCTGACTCTGAGTCTTTGCGTTGAAGGCTTTGCAGAAGTCCATAATGTTGACCCCGGCTTGCCCCAGCGCCGGCCCCACCGGAGGAGCCGGCGTGGCCTTGCCCGCGGGGATCTGCAACTTGATATTGGCCGTTATCTTCTTTGCCATGAATACTTCCTAAATTTTCTCGACTTGAATGAATTCAAGCTCCACCGGGGTCGCACGGCCGAAAATGGTCACCATGACCTTCAGGGTGTTCTTTTCAAGATTGACCTCTTCCACCGTGCCGGTAAAGTTGCTGAAAGGGCCATCGATGATCTTGACGGCTTCTCCCCGATCATACATGAACTTGGGCTTTGGCTTTTCCGTGGTGGTGGAAACACGGTGCACGACCTGGTTGACCTCTTCGTCGGTCAGTGGAGTCGGTTTCTGTCCCTGGCTGACAAAACCGGTCACCTTGGGCGTATTGCGCACCAGGTGCCACGTCTCATCGGTCATCTCCATTTCCACGAGGATGTAACCGGGGAAGAAGAGCTTGGAAGAAACCACCTTTTTCCCTCCCTTGATCTCCATCACATCCTCGGTGGGAATGAGGATCTGGCCGATCTGGTCCTGCAAACCGTAAGCCTGCACGCGATTCATCAAGCTCTCCGCCACCTTGCGTTCAAAACCCGAATAGGTGTGGATGATGTACCATAGTTTTGCCATCTGGGCCGTCACCATTGGAACTTCTTCTAGAAAAACTCGATAATCCGCTGCACTACATGCTGCAAAGCCAAGTCCACAAAAAACAGATAAACGCCGAAAAAGAAGACCGCCAGAATAACGACCAGCGTGGTCCCGTAGACTTCTTTCCGGCTAGGCCAGCTGGTTTTCTTCAGCTCGGTCCTGACATCCCCCGAAAAGGTGCGAAACCGAGACGGCAGAGCCTTAATTCTTTCCCAGATATTCATCTTTCCGAATCTGCCTTCACCCGTGTCTGGAACGCTCTGCCGGGCCTATTGCATCCACAAAGCCGGAACGACCGGGCGGGCCCGTCATCAAACGCGAGTTGGCAGGCCAGGAGGGACTCGAACCCCCAACATCCGGTTTTGGAGACCGGCGCTCTACCAATTCGAGCTACTGGCCTGTCGAAAGTGCTGGACGGAGACATCGGCCGCCTCAAATGCCCACCGCGCCCGCCGCCACAAAAAATTTCCACCCTCCAGGCAAAACAACTCTTCTCTTCTCTGCCGCCACGACCACTAGCGGACTTCCTTGTGCACGGTGTGTTTGCGGCAAAAGCGACAGAATTTCTTCAGCTCCAGCCTTTCCGAAACATTTTTCTTATTCTTAGTGCTCGCGTAGTTGCGCTGCTTGCATTCACCGCACTGCAACTGAATCTTATCCTGCATCGTCTCTATGCCAGAATCTCGGTGACGGTTCCGGCTCCCACGGTGCGGCCGCCTTCCCGAATCGCAAAGCGCAGCCCCTTCTCCATGGCAATCGGCGAGATCAACTCAATCTCCAGCGTCACA
>JACQGG010000211.1 GCA_016199665.1 Acidobacteriota bacterium
CCCGCCTTCTCGCCTTCCGCCTCCCGCCTTCCGCCTCCCGCCTTCTGCCTTCCGCCCTCTGCCTTCCGCCTCCCGCCTTCTGCCTTCTGCCTTCCGCCTTCCGCCTTCCGCCTTCCGCCTTCCGCCTTCCGCCTTCAGTCTTCCGGGCTCCACGCTCCGTATTCCGCAGTCTGCACGCTTCGCTTCGCATTCCACATTCCGCACTCCGCAATTGAGATGCCCGGCATCCTCTACGTCGTCGCCACGCCTATTGGAAACCTCAAAGACATTACCCTGCGAGCGCTGGAGGTGCTGCGGCAGGTGGACTTTGTCGCCTGCGAGGACACGCGGGTCACGGCGGGCTTGCTGCGCCACTACGGAATCCGGAAATCGATGGTCAGCTATCACGAGCACAATGAACGCAAGAGATCCAGCGAGCTGATCGAGCGGTTAGTTGCGGGGGAATCGATAGCGCTCATATCCGACGCCGGGACTCCAGCGCTTTCCGACCCCGGCGCCACCCTGGTCTCAAGCGCGGCCAAGGCGGGAATTCGCACCGTACCCGTCCCGGGCCCCTCTGCTTTGTCTGCGATCCTGTCGGTGGCAGGAGAGACCGCCGAGCCGATTGTGTTCATCGGATTTGCGCCTTCTCGCGCTCAAGCCAGGCAGAGATTTCTCGAGCAGATTGTCCACAGAGCTACCTACTGCTTTTATGAGTCTCCCCATCGAGTTCTCTCCCTGCTTCGGCAACTGGAGACAACCTGGGGCAATCCCGCGGTGGTGATGGGACGGGAACTGACCAAGCTGCATGAAGAGATTCTTCACGGCTCGGCGCGCGACGTGGCGGCGGAACTTGAAAGGCGGAAGCGACTGCTCGGCGAGTTTGTACTGCTGGTTCAAAAGAGCGACGCCCCGCCCGCATCCGATGCCGCGAACCCGGAGCTTTCCTCCCGGTCGCTGCACGGGGAACTGGAACGGCTGTTAGCCGGTGGACAGGAGCGCAAAGCAGCGCTGCGCCAGTTGGCCCGCAGTCATGGCCTGTCGCGAAGAGAACTTTATCGAAGGCTGCTGAGGACGGCTGACCCCTGACAGAAAGGGGCCGGTTATCGGCTGCCCGCCGGGAAAAGCCGGCGGCAATCCGTAGATCGGCTCTTTTCCCTTCTTCGTATTCTGGATTGCAGTCTTCACCCCTGTGGTACGCACAAAGCACTTCAGAAGAACATGCTGCGCAATTCGTGTCTCATCCCGGCAGCCTCGGTCTTTGCACGCGCTGGCCCCAAAATGGTGTATCATATCCCCCACGGCATTCACAACTACTGCGATGAAACGCCGCGCGACAAGCCAGCCCAGGAGGACACATGGAAGCCGAAACAGACTGGTACCTTACCAGCAGCGAAGCCAAGCATGTCCGACAGATCGTCGTCCACCTGCCTGCCGAGGCGCAAGTGCCCTCGCGAGTAGAGGGCTGCCTGATTGGCCCGATGAGCAGGGCAGTGGGAAAAACCTGGGCCGCGACGACATCCACCCTGCCTGGCGACACCCCGGAACAGCGAGGTCCCTTCCTGCTCGCCAAGGCCAATGGAGTCATAGAGCTCTTGCAAGGTTGTCCCGCCAGGGTCGCGTTTTCCTTCTATCGGTTTCAAGCGGGCGGCTTGCTGCAGATCTACTTGCATGTTCCCTCGCGGGCCGTGGAGCAGCGCCACTCTTCTTACATAGTTGAAAACACCCACTGGCCCGATGCGGATGATACAAAAGAACTGATCCCCGAGCTCATCGGCCGGGACCACCTCGAGGTCTGCTTCCTGGCCCATGGTCGTAGAGGACCTTGCGAGGGCTTTTTCGGCCTGCGCGTGCCGCTGCCCCAAGATCTCCGGGCAGCGTTGAACGACGAATGGAAGGCGCTCAACGACCATCACGCCTCAGTGCCGCCGTCGCAAAGGAGCCGGCAGGAAGCCATGAGCCAGTTCGGTCGCGAGAACCCTGCGGAGGAGAACCCGATTCTGGAACGAGCGGCAGAGGCGAAGCCGGGTGCTCCTCCCCCTGGGGAGAAGCCCGGAGGAGGAAAGCGTTGGTGGAAGCCCTGGAGCTAGTGTCTCCAGCGTATCTGTAGCAGCTCCAAGAACGCCCGGACGGCCGGCGCAAAGCCCACGCGGGTCCCCTCAACATTTCCCCATCGAACCGGAACCTCCTCCACGCGCAGTCCCCGCTTGCGGGCCAGATAGAGGATCTCCACGTCAAAAGCAAACCCTTCCATGGTCAGCGCCTGGAATATGGGAAGAAATGCGTGGCGACAAAACAGCTTGAATCCACACTGTGTGTCGCTGAACTTCAAGCCAGTCGTGAGGCGCATGCAGAGGTTGAAGCACTTGCCGCTCAGCTCTCTGAGAAGGGACTGATGCCTGAAAATCTCGCTACCGGCCAGGGCCCGCGATCCGATGACGCCATGGTTGCCCTCAAGCGCGCGCTGCAGCTTTTCCAGTTCCTCAATCGGCGCGCTCAGATCAGCGTCGGTCAGCAAAACCCGCGAGCCTCGCGCCTGCAAAAAACCGCGTCGCACGCTGTAGCCTTTACCCCTGTTTCGACCATTTGCAATGACGCGCAACCGGGGAAACTGCGATTGCAACTGCCTGGAAATTGCCAGTGTTTGATCCTGTGAGCCGTCATCCACGACGATTACTTCATACGAAATTCCAGACGCGTCCAGGTACTGCTTGACACGATCTAAAGTGGCGGGCAGGCGTTTCTCTTCGTTGTAGGCCGGGATAACGATGGAAAGCTCCGGAGTCATGGCGCCGCGGCAGAGCGTCGGATGCGGGCCACCGTCCTCTCCCGCCCCAGGTGCAGCATCACTTCAAAAAGGCCGGGCGCCACCGCGTTCCCGGTGAGAGCCACCCTGACCGCGCCGATCAGGGCGCCGGGCTTGACGCCCCGCTCCGCCGCCAGATCCCGCAGCACTTGCTCGGTTGAGGCAAGCGAAAACTCCGCCAAGGCCAGATACCGGCCGGCCAGTTCCTGCATCACCGGGAAAATCGCAGGGTCAGAAAGATATTTCTTGCGTCCTTCGGGATCGATCTCAAACTCTTCCAGGAAAAACGCCCGTCCCCAACGGCTGAAGTCATGCAGCGTCTTGCACCGGGACCGCAGTAACGCGACGGCGGCCTCCATCTGCGCCGGTTCGCTGGCAAATACTCTGTCCAGCAGGCCGTTCTCGAAAAATTCGTTTCTCACCCTCTCGGTGAGTTTGCCGATCTCCATCTGCTGCAGATGCTGCGCATTGAACCACTCCAGCTTGGCAACATCGAAAACGGCGTTGGCCTTGTTGACGCGGGAGAGATCGAACCGTTCCACCAGCTCGGCAGCCGCCATGACTTCACGATCCCCGCCCGGGGACCAGCCAAGCAGCGCCAGATAGTTGATCAGGGCATCCGGAAGGATCCCCTGCGTCCGATAGTGTTCCACGGCCGTCGCCCCGTGCCGCTTGCTGAGCCGCTTCCGGTCCGGCCCCAGGATCAGCGACAGATGGCCAAATTCCGGTACGGCCTGGCCCAGCGCCTCATACAGCAGGATCTGCTTTGGGGTGTTGGAAATGTGGTCGGCACCGCGAATAACGTGGCTGATGCGCATGTCAATATCATCCGACACGACCGACAGATGATAGGTCGGCATGCCATCGGACCGCTGCAAGGCGAAATCCTCGATCAGCCGGTTGTCAAAGCGAATCTCACCCTGTATGAGATCTTGAAAGACCGTCTCGCCCTCCGGGACCCGGAAGCGGACCAGGCCGGGGACACCCGCACGGCGCCGCTGTAGCGCCTCTTCAGCGGTCAGCCCCAGGCAGGTGCGATCATAAATCCAGGCGCGCTTTTCTCGTTCGGCCGCCCTGCGGCTCTCTTCCAGCCTCTGGGGCGGGCAAAAGCAGGGATACGCCTTCGCCTCGGAGAGCAGCCGCTCCACCGTCCGGCGGTGCAGGCCGAGTCGCTGCGACTGAAAAAAGGGCCCCTCATCCCAGTCCATCCCCAGCCATCGCATTGAATCGAGGATGACACGCGTCATCTCCTCCGAGGAGCGCTGCAGGTCGGTATCTTCAATGCGCAGGATGAAGCAGCCGCCCCGGCTGCGCGCCAGCAGCCAGTTAAACAGGGCGGTACGGGCGCCTCCCACGTGCAGGTATCCCGTCGGGCTCGGGGCAAAGCGCGCCCGCAGTGCAGGCGAAGCCGTGGCGCGCGTCTGGTTGGGCGCCCCGGGCTCATCGTGATTCGCCATGGGATCCTTTCGCTATCTGCGCCTTCCTTTGCGCCTGCCCGCTCTTTCCGCCTTGCAGGCTCGCACCCCTTTGCTATGAACAGCTTCGTTCCGAGATGCGGTTCTTGCAAGTGCAATCGAACGCCCGGCCGGACCAAAAAGATCAGTTCGGCACTATTCCGGACCCTGCCACGGCTGCAGCCGGAACAGCCTGACCCCTTTGGCCTCGGGCGCGCTGCGCACCAGCTCAATCTGGGCGCCGTAGCTGACTGCTTTCAGCCAGCTCGAGATCCAGGCAGCGCCGTACGGCAGAGCAGCGGCCACAATCGTGAGTGAAACCCGATGCGCGCCAACCCGCGCTCCCCTTTGCATCCCCAGCATCAGCACCGCGGGGGCTAGCTGGATCAGGGCAATTCCCAGTACGGGCCCTGCGTTTCGGGCCACGAACCGCAGCGCCGACATCCAAGCCAGTATCATGCTGGTCCGCTCTTCTACCACGGTCTTCACGCGGGCATAAGAAGCCGCCACCGGGAAAGCAAATACCAACGCGATGGCCGCCCAGGAAAAAGCCACAAACTCTTCCCAGTTCCACCCTGAGGGGTTCCCGTTGAAAACTTTCCAGAGTGTGAAGGTCATATACATGAGGCAGAGTTCGCAAGTCAGCGTGACCAGAAGAAGGCGGAGGAATCTGCCTGCATAGATCCTGCTGACGGAGAAAAACCGGCGTAGCCGGCGCTCGAGAACCGGCGCGGATAGAAAGACAATTACGCCTGCATCGGCCAAGACCCGCAACAAGACCAGAACGATGCCGAGCCAGACAGGCGGGCCCTCTGAAGCGGTACTGGGAATACCCAGGTAGGCCGAAAGCTCCAGCGTCGGCAGCCACGAGGCCGAACGCATCAACCTTTCCTGCAGTGTCAATCCATGGCCGGGCGCGGCCCAGCCGTGGGTGCAGGGCGCGATCTCAATCGCCACCCAGGCCACTGTCAAGGTGATCCCCCAAGGCAGCCAGACCACCAGCATGTTCTGCCGCACATTCTCCAGAGCCGTCCGGATGCAGCGAAGTAATCGCATGGGCGTCGGGCGATCAAGATATAGGACGGATCGCGAATTGTCGAGTCGGCTGCAGGCGCCCCCGCGGGTTCCGGCATAACATCCCTCTTGCTTTCAAACCGAGCGCCCCCATCTTGAGAGCAGTCACCGGACCGGGATACCGGGATCCCTGAATTGACTTGCATTTTCGTCCTCTTCTATACTTCTATACTTTACCAACCGGAGAGCGGGAATAACTCAGTGGTAGAGTGCAACCTTGCCAAGGTTGAAGTCGCGGGTTCAAATCCCGTTTCCCGCTCCATTTCCTCTTGATTTTCGGCTCTCTTACACCGCGGGCAATCCGGACGTAAAGTGTCTCCGGTCGGGACGTAACTGATGCACCAGTCAGGAACCGGCAACAAGGCAGATCTTGCATCAGGTGTTGCAGCGGGGACAGAAGTCCACGTCTGGATTGTCCCGGTCAGACCGGATAACTCACCACCCCGGAGCTTTCGCGATGTGCTGTCCAGCCAGGAGGCCGAACAGGCCCGCCGGTTCATTTTTCAGAAGGACCGCAACCGATATGTCGCCGCCCACGGAGCGCTGCGCCTGATCCTGGGCTGGTACGCAGGCGAGCCGCCCGAAAAGCTGTCCTTTGACCGCGAGGCGAACGGCAAACCCTTCCTGCAGCGGCCTGCGGGAGGCAATCTGCGCTACAACCTGTCCCACTCGGGGGAATACGTACTGGTAGCCGTGGGCGGGAAGCGGCGGGTCGGCGTGGATGTAGAATCGGTCCGAACCCATATTGATTGTCTGAAACTGAGCCGAAGATTTTTTACCCCCGCAGAAAACGCCTGGCTCGAGGCCCGGGCTCCGGAAAATCTCGCCGAAGGGTTTTTTCGGCTCTGGGTTCTGAAAGAGGCTTTCTTGAAGGCATTAGGGGCCGGGCTATCCGTTCCCTTGTCCGGAATTGACATCGTCATCCATCCCGACGATTCCGTGGAGCTCAAACATGCGCGTGACCGCCTGGCCGGCAGCCGGTGGCAAACAGTAGAAATGAAACCGGCCGCCGGGTATCCTGCGGCGCTGGTTGTTGAGCGGGGCGCCGGAACTCTCAAGGCCTGGAGATTGAACGGCTGGGAGGCCTCCGAAATGGTCTGGACGCAAACGCTGTAGTCCGTGAACCCAGGCAGTCGGCTCTACCGGTGGCGCCACTTTGACGCGGGGTTGCCGATTATTTTCTGATTATTAGCCTGTGGAGTCACGCGCCTTGTCATTATGCCCCTCTCCGCCCCTTATGACCAAGACCGGTGAGAAATTCGAGTTGGAGCGTGCAGTCAACCGTGTTTTTTGGATTATCGATTAATAAAGGCAAATAAAGGCTTTGACTAATCACCCTATGCTGTCAAAATAGGTTCCATGTCAGGATTGGGTAAGCCAGCCCTTAATCGCCGCAAGTTCCTGAGCATTGCCACCGGCGGCGCGGCGGCGCTGGTCGCAGGCGCGCAAGAAGCTAGCGCGCAATTCATTAAAGATACACTCAGCATCGACGATCCAAGACAAGATTACCTCTGGTCGCTGGCCAGTCCGTTAAGCATCAACGAGAGCGTCTGGAAACTGAGGGATCTGGTCCCGGAGCCGGACAAAGCAAGGCTGATCCGCACCGCTGTTTACGTAACGCCGACGCCACCCCCCCCAACCGAAAACAACCCCAGGACCGTCGGGCTGGCCTATTGCGGATTCCGGGACGAGCATGGGTCGATGATCAACCACGTCGTCTCCTGCTGGAGCACGGAAATCCACCGTTATGGCGCTGAACCATTTACCATTAGAAGCAAGCCCGACACCGGAGGGTCGAAAGAGTTCCGGCTGGAGTCCAATGACTTTTTTTCCCGGATGGAATACTGCGAGGGCGGCTTCACCCTCCGCCTGGAGCATTCGGACTGGCGACAATATTGCCTGCCCTATTGGGGAGCGTGGGATTCGATCTGTCCCGGCGGGTATCACACGCAGGCAAATCTTGGAATGTTCATGCAACCGGTCAACACGAGCTCGCAGTCCGAAACAGAAGTCTCTCGCGTGGATCTGGGGCAGGTGCGGGCACTGCGTAAGATCGCCCAGCGCCTGGTTGTGAACCTGGGTGAAGGCTCCACAGTCAAGATGTTCTGGAGCGAGGACGGCTGCGACTTCCACGAATTCTTCTCGCGCACCGGACCCCGCGTCGACTTGGATTACGCGGGATTGCAGCCCGAATCGCCGATAAACGTCCGGTATATTCACGTCAAGCTCTCCAGCCCACTCGGCAATGCGGCCGGCGCGGCGCTGTACAAGCTTTTCTGTTGGGGGTAGTGGAGAACTCCCCATTCCGGCGCTCTGCGGGCCGCGCGCGTTACGACGGGTATTCGTAGACCCCCTTGCCGACTTTCTTGCCCAGCCGGCCCGCCTTGACATACTGAACCAGGAGTGGGCAGGGCCGATACTTCTCGCCAAGTCGAGCATGTAGAAATTCCAATATGCTCAGGCGCGTGTCCAGCCCGACCAGATCGATCATCTCAAATGGCCCCATGGGGTGGTTCAGTCCCAGCTTGAGAGCTTTGTCGATGTCCCGGGCGCTGGCAATTCCCTCCTGGAGCAGGTAAAACGCCTCGTTGCCGATCATGGCGTTGATGCGGCTGGTGACAAAACCGGGAGATTCCTTGACATTGACCGTCTCTCTCCCCATGCGGCGTGCGACCGCAACGGTCGCTTCATAAGTCTCGGCCGAGGTCTCCAGGCCCCGGATGATCTCAATCAGCTTCATCAGGTGGACCGGATTGAAAAAATGCATCCCGATGACCCGCCTCGGATCTGCCACTGCCGCAGCAATCTCGGTCACGCTCAACGATGAAGTGTTGCTGGCGAGAATCGCCCCGGGTCGGGAAGCCTGGTTGGCGCGGTGAAATATTTCAAGTTTCAGCTTGATGTCTTCGGGAGCGGCCTCAATCAGGAAATCGCAATTCCCCACCGCTTCGTCAAAATCGGTCGTGGACGCCAGCTTCTCCTGGGCGGCCTGGAACGCCTCCGGTGAAATTTTTCCCAGTTCCTTCCCCTTGTTGAGGTTCTTTGCAATCTCGGCGCGCGCTTTCTCCAGGATCGAGTCGGCAACGTCATACATCCAGGTCCGGAAACCCGCCATGGCGGAGACTTGCGCGATCCCCCGCCCCATGGTTCCCGCGCCAATCACCGCAATTGTCTCAACAGACATATTCCCATCGCTCCCTTCGTTGAAGGCCAGCCACTTTCCCGTGCATCGAAAAGAAGCCCCCCCTATTTTCCCTGAAACCTCGGCTCTCTTTTTTCCAGGAAGGCCAGAATCCCTTCCTTGAAATCCCCGGTTTTGGCGCTCTCCGCGATCATCTCGGACTCTTCCTGCAGATGCTGGTTGAGAGGCTGGTAGAAGCTCTTGTTGATCAAATCCTTCATGCGGCCCAGCGCATCGGTTGGACCTGCGCCGAGACGAAGCGCCAGGCTGGTAGTCTCCTCCTCAAGCTCTTCCCAGGGGACCAGGCGATTGACCAGGCCGAGACTCAGGGCCTGCCGGGCGTCAATCTCCTCTCCCAGAAACATGAGCTCGGTCGCCTTCAGCGTGCCCACCACCCGCGGAAGGAAGTAAGTTCCGTCGGCCGGGAGTCCCAGCCGGATGAAGGATTGGCTGAAGCGGGCGTTTTCCGCAGCCACAACCAGGTCGGAGCAAAGCGCCAGATTAAAGCCGATGCCGCTGGCAACGCCGTGGACGCTGGCGATGACCGGCTTGCGAATGGTCCGAATCTGCATTTCCAGCAGATGGGCCCGCTGGATCCAGTTCTTCATGATGCCATACACGTCCTTGTCCAGGGATTCCCTCATGACGTGAATGTCCCCGCCCGAGCTGAACGCCCGTCCCGCTCCTTTCAGGATGATCACCCTGACGGAGGCATCCTTGGAAATTGCGAGAAGCTCTTTGAGCAGCTCTTCCTGCATTTCCAAATCCACCGCATTCAGATTTTCCGGGCTATTCAGCACAAGACGGACGATAAAGTCGCTTCTTTCCACCTGGATTTTCCTGTATGCCATTTTCTCTCCTTGTTCCGCACGGTCCGGTGATGAACTTGCGCTAGCCGCAGGCCCTTCCTTCAAGATGAGCTGCAAAGTCATCCGAAAAATGTTTAACCGCGCTGAGCACGGGCGCGGCTGCCATATGGATCAGGCCGCAGTCGCCTTTGCCGCGGCTGAATGCGGCGATAGCTTCAAGTTGCGGCAGCAGCGCCGCCGCCGCATTCCCGGCCAGGATCTTGTCCAGAATGATTACGAAAGCGTTGGTCTCCATGCGACACTGAGGGCATTTGCCGCATGACTCGCGGGCAAAAAACTTTGCCGCGTCCAGAGCCGCCTTCACCATGCAGTCTCCTTCGGGAATCAGCCGTACATTGCCGCAACCCAGCAGGGAGCCCGCCTCCAGAAATGACTTATGATCCAGGGGAAGGTCCAGCTTGTCGGCAGGCAAAAAGGCGGTTGAGGGGCCGCCGGGCAGAATGGCTCTGATTCTGCGGCCACTTTTGAGGCCCCCTCCGAGCTGCTCGACCAGATGGCGCAGCCGCGTCCCAAACGGCAGCTCGTAAACTCCGGGATGGGTGAATTCTTCATTCAAATAAAAGAGTAGGGTCCCCGGACTGCCGGCCGTTCCAACACGCCGGTAGCTGTCGGCCCCCTCGCGGGCAATGAAGGGAACGTTGGCCAAAGTCTCAACATTGTGAACGACGGTGGGTGACTGGCGGTAGCCCGATTCGACCGGATAAGGAGGCTTCTTGCGAGGAATGGGGGGTCTCCCCTCCAGGACTTCCAGGACTGCAGTGTCTTCGCCGGCCACGTAGCACTCAGGGGCGTCAAACAATTCCAGATTGACCTGCAGTCTGGCCAGCAGGCCGTCCTCCTCAAGTGCCGCAATCGCCCCGGCAAGGCTGCCGCGGGAGCGGTCAAAGGTCCGGTTGACATAGAGAAAAATATGGCGAGCGCCTATCGACCCGGCCGCGATCAGCGCCCCCTCAAGAATCAGATGAGGATGGTGTTCCATCAGGTACCGATCCTTGAAGCTCCCGGGCTCATCCTCGCCCCCGTTGGCGACCAGGTAACGAGTCTCGACCGGGCTCTCGCGGACCAGGCGCCACTTGCGTCCGGCCGGAAAACCAGCGCCCCCCCGTCCCTGAAGACCGGCCTGTGCCACCGCTTCCACCATCGCTCCAGGTTCCATTCGGAGGGCCTTCTCCAGTCCGCGGTAACCTCCGCGCGCGCGATAATCCGCGAGTGTCTCTGTTCCTGATATCTTCTCGGAAGGCAGCAAAATGTTCATGGCGACAGGGATACAGACAAACAGAATTGGCGGTGCGGCCTGCAACCGTTAGAAGGTTCCCCTGCCCTCTGTCAGACCACTCCTCTCGGGTCTTCTTTCGAACGTTCGTTCCAAAGTATATTCTCCTTGTGCACCGGGGATCAAGCATCATTATAATTTGAATGTGATCTTGAACCCGGGCAAAATTTGTTTGCTTGCATTCTCTGGAAAATCTGTCCTAGAGTTACCGGTTACCATGAAGGGAGAGAAAGAATAATGGCAAAGATGTTCATCAATGGAAAATGGGCGGATGCGCTGAGCGGCAAGACCGGCGAAGTGCGAAACCCGGCAAATGGTCAGGTCGTCGATACGGTTCCCATGGCGGGCGCCGAGGATGTGGAAGTGGCCGTCGCGGCGGCGCAGGCGGCCTTTCCGGTGTGGGCCGACACCTCGCCGGATGATCGCGCCGCGTTGCTGCGCAAAGGCATCCAGGCGGTTGAAGCCCAGTCCAAGGAGATTCAGGCGCTGCTGACGGCGGAACAGGGGAAGCCCCTGTTTGAGGCCGGTGGCGAGCTGCACCATTTTCTGCACGGCATGGAGTTTTACGCCGGTCTGGCGAGCAAGATCCGCGGCGCGCAGGTCCCATTGCCTCCCGCGCTTGGAAAGCACGCCTACGGGGTGATCGTGCGGCGGCCGGTGGGCGTGTCTGTCGGAATTGTCCCATGGAATTTTCCCCTGACTCTGATGGGGACCAAGATCGGTCCCGCCCTGATTGCGGGAAATCCGATCATCATCAAGCCCGCGAACAGTACGCCGCTGGCGGCTCTCAAGATCATCGGGCTGTTGAACGAAGGGGCGGGGCTTCCGCCCGGAGTTCTCAGTTGCATGACCGGCGCGGGCAGTGTGATGGGAGAGAAGCTGGTGACCCATCCGGCAGTTCGGCGCGTCGCCTTGACCGGTTCTTCAGAGACCGGTCGCCGTGTGATGTCGCTGGCGGGCCCCGATTTCAAGAGAATCACCCTGGAACTGGGAGGTTCCGATCCGATGATCGTTTGCCCGGATGCCGACATCAAGCGGGCCGTGACCGGCGCCCTGATCGGCAGGTACTGGAATGCCGGGCAGGCCTGTCTGGCCGTAAAACGCCTTTACCTGTTTGAGGAAATCTACGACGAGTTCATGGCGGGCCTGCTCCCCAAAGTCGCCAACTATCGGGTCGGAGATGGGATAAGCAAGCCCGACAAACCTTTTGTTCGGATGGGGCCGTTGCACACGGCGGCCCAGAGAGAGGAAATTGAGGA
>JACQGG010000212.1 GCA_016199665.1 Acidobacteriota bacterium
CCCGATCAGCAGATAGCTGCACAGCCCCACCCCTTCCCACCCCACAAACATCAGTAGATAGTTGTCCGCCAGGACCAGAACCGCCATGGCGCTGATGAAAAGGTTTAGATATGCAAAGAACCGGTAATAACCGGAGTCGCCTGCCATGTATCCTGTCGCATAAATGTGGATCAGGAATCCGACCCCGGTAACGACCAGAATCATGATCATCGAAAGCGGGTCGAGCAGAAAGGAGAAACGGGCTTGAAAACTTCCGGCGGAGATCCAGACGTACAACGTCTGCACAAAGTGCCGCTGGGAAGGAGGAACTCCCGCCAGCGCCTGAAAACACCCCAGGGCGATGACAAAAGAAAGACCCACCAGACCGCAGGAAATTGCTGAGATCAGCTTTCTCCCCAGGAGCCTTCCCAGAATACCGTTCAAGGCAGCGCCTGCCAGGGGGAGAACCGGAATCAGGTAAAGCAGTCTCAGCATGAACCTACCACTTCATTACGTTGGCATCGTCGACATTGAGGGTTTCCCGATTCCGGTACAGGGCGACAATAATGCCGAGTCCGACCGCCGCCTCTGCCGCTGCCACCGTCATGACAAAGAAAACGAAAATCTGACCGTGGAGCTCCCCCAAGAAGCGCGAAAATGCGACGAAAGTCAGGTTTGCGGCGTTGAGCATCAACTCAATGCAAAGGAACATTGTGATGACGTTGCGCCGCACGAGCACGCCCGCTGTCCCGATGCAGAAGAGAGCCGCCGCAACCACCAGGTAGTGCTGGATCGGAATCATAGCTTTTTCTTTGCCAGAACAATGGCTCCCAGGACCGCAACCAGGATCAGAATAGACGTCACTTCAAACGGCAAAAGGTAGTTGGAAAACAGTTCAATGCCGATCGCGGCAATCCCGGATGGAGCGCCCAACCCGGCGCCGTCAAAAGCGGGGCGGTACGAGGCTGCGGCGCGCCAGATCAGCACCCCGAGCAGATAGACCAGCGGGACAGCCGCATAGCCAACCCGTCGCGCCGGAGCGGCGAATTTCTCAGACGTTGGGTCCAGCAGCATGATCACAAACAGGAAAAGCACCATGATGGCACCGGCGTAGATGATGACCTGCACGACGGCAATGAAAGTCGCCTCAAGCTGGACATAGAGCAGGGCCAGCGCGCCCAGGCAAACCACCAGTGATAGGGCGCTGGAGATTGTTTTTCTCTGTAATACCACACTCAACGCTGAAATAAGCGCGGTCGCCGCGCACAGGTAAAAGAAGACAACTGTCATTTCTGCGCAAAGCCGTCACATCGCCGGCACTTTCACCCCGCCCCCCGTCCAGCCGATTACAGCTCAGGCGGAGGTTCGCGACGAAATTGTCGCCCGGGGCGGCGTTGTCTGTTCCGACCGGGGAATGCTATCATATCTTTTTCTGAGAAACGCCCGGTGAATGACCTGCACCTCACGGTTAATGGAGATCCCAAGACGGTTCCGGAACCGACCAGTGTTGCACAGCTTGTGCAGATGCTGGAATTGAAGAACGACAGAGTCGCCGTTGAGCTCAACCGCAACATCGTACCTCGACGCGGATGGGGCGAAACCGCCCTCAAGTCAGGCGACCGGCTGGAGATTGTTCATTTTGTGGGAGGTGGGTAGCGGTGGCGACGATACGAGACGATGCTCTGGAGATCGCGGGTCGCAAGATCCGATCTCGATTGTTTGTTGGGACCGGCAAATACGCCAGTATTCAGCAAATGAAGGAGGCGCTCGAGATGAGCGGCGCCGAAGTGGTCACGGTTGCGGTTCGTCGGGTCAATATTTCAGACCGTTCTCGGGAATCGCTTCTGGACGCCATCGATCCGAAAAAATACTTCCTGCTGCCGAATACAGCCGGCTGCTACACCGCTGAAGACGCAATTCGCTACGCGCGGCTGGGTCGGGAAGCGGGTCTTTCCAATTGGGTGAAGCTGGAGGTCATTGGCGACGAGCGAACACTATATCCGGACAATGAGGCATTGCTGGAAGCGACGCGAGCGCTGGTCAAGGAGGGCTTCGTGGTGCTTCCCTATACAACCGATGACCCGGTCACCGCTCGAAAACTCGAGGATCTGGGCGCTGCCGCCGTCATGCCGCTGGGCGCCCCGATCGGATCCGGCCTGGGAATTCAAAACGCCAATAACATTCGAATCATCAAGGAAGCCTCGCGGGTGCCGGTGATCGTTGACGCCGGGGTCGGGACCGCCTCGGATGCCTCGATCGCTATGGAACTGGGATGCGACGCGGTGCTGATAAATACCGGCATCGCGGGGGCCCAGGATCCGGTATGCATGGCTGAAGCCATGGGGCTGGCTGTTCGAGCGGGGCGGCTCGCTTACCTTGCGGGGCGGATTCCCAGAAAGTCGTATGCCACGGCCAGTACCCCCTCCGAAGGGATGGTTGCCCGCTAGCCCGCGTTCTTGGCGGCCTTTGCGATTGGGCTTTTCAAAACTTCCCACGGAGCCAAAGGAGAACGAACCGTGTCCCTGCCACGGCGGGAGCGAGTCCCGGAGCCTGGGAAATGCCTGACGTCACAATTGCGCTGGGAGACCGATCCTACCCGGCCATAATCGAAGCCGGACTTGCCACGCGCATTCCGCAAGCGCTGGAGCGGATCGCTCCTTCCCAGCGATACTTCGTCATTACCGACGCCAACGTCTGGTCCCTCTACGCGGAGATGTTCCCACCAGCAAACGGCCGCTATCAGCTTTTCATCGTTGCTCCCGGTGAGAGTTCCAAGACCACGGATTCACTCAATTCGATCTGGACATTTCTGCTGGAACGTGGGGCCGAGCGGAGCCACGTTGTGGTGGCCTTTGGAGGTGGGGTTGTTGGAGACCTGGCCGGCTTTGCCGCATCGACGGTATTGCGCGGGATTCGATTGGTCCAGCTCCCCACGACGTTGCTGGCTCAGGTGGATGCCTCCATCGGCGGAAAGACCGGTGTCAACCATCCGCTCGGCAAGAACCTGCTGGGAGCGTTCTATCAACCGGTCGCGGTTCTGATCGACCCGCATTTTCTGCGGACCCTGCCCCAGTCTGAATTTCAGTCAGGCATGTATGAAATTATCAAGTATGCGCTGATTGAAAAAAACGGCCTGTATGAACAACTGACCGGCATGAACTGGAGCCGTGAGACCGACTTGACGGCGGTCATTGAGGCGTGCGTGCGATGCAAGGCGCGCGTGGTGGCTGCCGACGAGCAGGAGTCGGGACGGCGCATGATCCTGAACTTCGGACATACGCTGGGACACGCAATCGAGGTCGCCGGGGAGTTTCAATCCTGTACTCACGGACAGGCGGTCGGGTGGGGAATGTTGTTTGCCGCCTGCCTGTCGCGAGCCATGGGGCTTTGCGATGAAATGACCGAGCGCGCTATTGAAACGCTGGTGCGCCGGAACGGCGCCCTTCCCAGACTTCGCCATGACGCGGCAGCATTGACCGTAGCGATGCGCCGCGACAAGAAAGTTCGCGATGGCCTTCTCACCTTTGTTCTTCCCAAGAACATCGGCGAAGTGGTGATTCAGGCGGGGATTCCGCATTCCCGGGTACAGGCACAGCTTGAGGCGTTTCTGTCGTGACCGAAATCGACAAGCGGGCGCGCCGAATCCAGGAAATGTTTGCTTCCATCGCTCCGCGGTATGATTTGCTCAATCATCTTCTCTCCTTCAACATAGACCGGCTCTGGCGCCGGCGGCTGGTGGGTCGGCTCCAAGGTGTCAGGCCATCGAGTCGAGTCTTGGACGTGTGCACCGGAACGGGTGATCTTGCCATCCAGCTTTCCCGAAAGTGCGCCGTGGTGGGCGTGGATTTCTGCCAGCCAATGCTGGTCATTGCGCGGGACAAGATTCGAAGTCGACGCTTGTGCGACCGGATCGCGATCACAGGCGGAGACGCTCTGCGTCTCCCTTTCCGGGGGGGCTCCTTCGATGCCGTGACGGTCGCCTTCGGGGTTCGTAACCTGGAGAACCTGGAGCAGGGATTGCAGGAATTTGCCCGGGTGCTCCGGTCCGGTGGAGTTCTGGCCATCCTGGAGTTCACCAGGCCGGCGGTTCCAATTTTCCGGGAGTTGTTTCAGGTCTACTTCAACCACTGGGTTCCTGCCGTGGGGCGGGCAATTTCGGGGCGAGAGGGTCCGTATCGCTATCTCCCGGACTCGGTGAACGGTTTCCCGGACCAGGAGCGCCTCTCGACCCTGCTGGAACGCTGCGGTTTTTGTGAAGTCAGGTACGATAATTTCAGCGCGGGAATTGCCGCGCTTCACTTGGCGAGCAGGGCGGGACGATAGGCTCACTCCATGGAAAGGTCATTTTGGACGGGCATTGCAGTTAGCGGCAAACTCGGTTACGATAGGGCTGAAAAGGGGAGTAAGGATGTGAGGGATGCGAAAAGTCTTGGTAGTGGACGATGAGCCCGTTATTGTAAATCTCCTGAGAGAATTCCTGACGCGCAAGGACTACGAGGTCGTGACTGCCTCGAATGGAATCGAGGCGCTGGAGAAGGTCAAGCAGGAAGACCCCAGCGTCGTGCTGCTGGACATCAACATGCCGGGGAAGAACGGACTGGATGTCTTGAAAGAAATAAAAGCATACAATCAAAACATTGGAATCATCATGGTCACGGCTCTTTCCGACCAGGCGATCGGGAGCGATGCTCTGAGGAGAGGCGCTTTCGACTACATCACCAAGCCATTTGACCTCGATTATCTGGAAAAGGTCCTTTGGTGGAAGTTGCAACTGATCGAATGACCCTGCCCGCTTATCTGCGCGGGTCGGGCCCCGGCGGCGCCGAATCCGCAGGCTCCTGCTGAGTCCAGGACGCAGGAACATTTGCTTTCCGTGCTCTTTCTTCAAGCGCCTTTAGGTCACTTCCAGACTTGGCGGTCGCTTCTTTGGCCTCCTCGTTCTCCAGCAATAGGCGGTTCATCTCCTGCTCGATCAAACCGCGCGTGCTGGCGTCACTTTCGGTGAAAAACCGGTTGCGCAACTGGTTAATTCGAAGCTCCAGCGCCAGCGCTCGGTTCTCGGCAAGCTTAACTTGTAAACGCGCCTGGTGAAACAGGCTCCGCCAATGTTGCTCCTGCTGCCTCTGCAGCGACGGCGCCATTTCTCCCTCAACTTGCGCCGCCGTCCCAGGATGGCCGGCCGGAAATTCAGCGGCCGCTGGAGGGGGGATTCCGCGTGTGATCTTCCCCTTATTCAGAGTCTTCAGATCCTCGGTCCGGATGATGCGCACGGCTTTCGTCTGTTTTGCTCTTCTCTCCCGCTCTTTTCTCGCCAGATCACCCAAAGATTGGGCCGCAGCGCTGCAACTGAATAGGAAATCTACTGCAACGACCAGAGTCGCAAAGCGCACCATCAGAGTGGGACACTTGATCACTACTTTCACGAGACAGAGCATAGCAAAGCCCCCGGGTGACAAGCGACACCAACTACTTTCCGGCGCAAGACGACTTTGACCGCCACCGCAGATCAAGGTTCCATTTCCGGGGTAATGAACCGGAACCGGGTCCGGCTAAGCGGCAAAAGGCGCAGAGCTTCTGCGGCCAATGCGGGGCGGTACTCAATGCGAGCCTCCTGATGGAGAACCACCGCAAAGGTTGCTCCTTTGGCGGCGGCGGTAACGGATCCGGCCACCAGCGTTGAGTCAAACATCTGCAGTTCCGATGAATCGACCAAAACCAGCAACCCTTCAATTCTGGCGAATTGTCGAAGGATGACGGGCCCCCTGGCGAAGACAATCCCCTGGAGCCGTTGAGTGTCCGAGATTTCCATTCCGGCCGGCGCCCAGTGGAGGGTGGGCCCGGTACGGTTGGGTTCATACAGGAGGGTATGCCCCCCGATGCGACTTTTCCAGTGGTCAACGAAAGCTAGGCTGGTGAGCCAGCGGAGGCGGGGATGGGAGTAGATGCCGGGCGCCAGAGTCTCCACCGGTGGACTCCCGTCAAGAACGTCCCCTGAGGCCGCCCTTGCTTCAAACGGCTCCGCGGCCGCTACGGCGACCCCGGTCCCCGACTCGGCTCTGCCCCGAATCTGCCCGCCCTGGGTGAGATCAACGATAAGCCTGCCGGCGGGACAGTACACCGCGGAGGGTCCGAGAAACGTTGAATTTCTCCGAAATCCCACCTCGGCGATCTCGCCCAAGTTGTGAATCTCGCGGGAGCCCAAGAAAGGGGAGGGAGCCGGGATCGCGCCCACAATACGAACCAGGACGGTGTCATCGGTATCGGTGAAGGGACCGCCCGGATCGTCAGGGTTGTTGCTGAGCTTGAAAAAGAGTTTGCACCGATTCAACCTGAGCCCGAATGGATTCAGTATGGAAAATCCATCGTGCAGCAGGCCGTCATCGGGTCCACTGTAGCGCAGCGCTTCCCAATCTGTCGACGCCACCACGGCTCGCGCCAGGGGATTCCGAAAAGAGGTCTGTCGCGCGGCCGGGAAGTCTGTCTCGGCGGTCCGGTTCAGGCCTCTCAGAAGATCGGTGAAATCGTGTTGCCGAATCTGGAATTCCACCCAGTCAATTCCAGAGAGGACGGCAGTCCGAACCTGCAAGGCCGCCCTTGCGTTACTGGATGCGATGACGGCCTGATGCGAGGTGGAGAGGAGCGACGAGAGGAACAGCATGGACAGTCCGACAAAAACAAGAACCAGCAGCAGAGCCACCCCTCGGCTGCCGCGCGGGCCCCGGTGAGGGTCTCCGCGCCAGTGGAGACCCTCATGCAGGACCCGCGACCGAAATCCACGCCGATTTTCGGACGCACGCCGGGTCCGGCTCATTTGCAAGTTCTCCAGTTAGTCAGGGAGATCATATCGAAACCATTGATCGCGATTCTTTTCCACGGGCGATGTGAACTGGAATGACCGCGTGGGACTGGTGCGCTGCCTGCCGAGCAGGCGCCCGCGCATCTGGAGAGTGATGACAACAAATCGGGGCGCCGGCGCCGCGTCGATCTGGAATCGGGCATAGATGACGCGCGACACGAGTGCCTGGAAAGATCCCGATCCGGATTTCCACTGCAGGTTTGCAGTCCGGTCAAATTCCGGCCCGGTCATGGGCTCGGCAAAATCGGGGTCCATACGAAAACGCTGCTTCTCGAACGGATGTTCAAGCCGGTTGTCGGGATCTCCGCCGTCTCCGGTCAGATCGCTATCGACGGCCAGTTCCACGTTCCGGGGAGACTGCAGGTAGTTCTGAGTCCGATCTTGTCCCGCCTGCTGTACCGACAAGGTCATGATACGCTGCGCCAGGCGCGCCGAAAGCTGAATCTGGTGGTGCTCCGTCTGGGTCCGGACGGCGGACTGAAGAGTCGTAAGAAACTGGGACCATGCGAGCAGCAAAATGAGGCAGAGCAAGTTGGCGACGAGCACCTCCAGGAGGCTGAAACCTCCATTTCGGCGGCTGAACTGCCAAGCTGACCGGCTGGCCACCGACGGCTGACGACTGACTGCTGTCTCGCTCTGACTCAAGAATGCGACGCGATCCACTGACATGGGCTTATCTCGCCAGCCATCGTTCTTCAGAATAGGGCGGGTCGGAAACAGTCAGTTTCCATCGCATGAGACCGTCCTGCTGAGCCGGCGCCTCGACTGCGACTGTGACATTTCGGCCGCTTCCAACTCTGTAATCTTTGATCACGCCAGAGGCGAACTGGTCGGGGCCGGCGCAGATCTCGCTCCAGGCAGCTTCCAGGGCAATTTCCTGGTCCAAAGACTTCTGTTCGTGGACGAGAACCCTCAGAGCGAGTCCGAGCGCCGGCGCAGCCAGTAGAAGCGCCCCCAGCGACAGCCCCAGCGCTACCGTGACTTCGAGAAACGAAATTCCTTGGCACGCGACATGGCCGCCCCCTTGCGTCTGGAAATCTCCCGGCAAGCCGGCCGGAGGCCCTGCATGGTGTTTCCTGGGCCGGCGCCGGATCTGGATCGACGCAATGACTGTCATGGCCCGATCCTGACCCGCCCCGCGGGTGAAACCACGATCGAAAGTTCTCGCGTTTTATGGACAAGCAGCAGGGTGGCGGCGGGGGATGCGGTACCGCGGGAGGAAAACAGAATTGATTTCTGGGGACCGGCGAATCGAACTCCGGCGCCCAGCGGAAGGGAGCAACCGGCGGTATTCGATGCACGGAGAGTGTACCGATCTCCGGACAGGGTCAGGCGCACACTGGTGTTGGCCAGGATGGCATGGAGGCGCGCCTGCTCCAGAGTCTCCGCGAAGCGAGCCGCTTCAGTGTGCAGGTTCCAGGCGTCGCGGACCGAGAGCAATGCTGGCGCCGCTGAAACAGCAAGAGTGGCCGCGATTCCCACGATAATTGCCAGTTCAACCAGGCAGTACCCTTGTTCCTTCATGACCCCACACAACCGTGAAGCGGGAAAATTTGCGACAGGAGTTGTTTGGGAGGCGGGGAGTCGGGCTCAGGGATAGAAACCGGAATACCAGCGGATCAGATCCACTCCCCAGAGCGCGCTCAGGATCGCCGCCGCTCCCAGGAAGGTTCCAAAGGGAAGTTCGTAGCGGAAATCCTTCCGGTGGTACAGCATATAAGAGGAGCCGATGATGGCCCCGAAGAGGGATCCTAAAAAGATTGTCAGCCAGGCCAGGCTGTATCCCAGAAAGGCGCCGACTGCGGCCATCAACTTGACGTCGCCCAGTCCCAAGCCTTCCACCCTCTTCAGCCTGAAGTAAAGGGAACCTACCAGCCAAAGGGTTCCCCCGCCGGCCAAAGCTCCTCCCACGCTTTGGATTGCGTGGATCCAGATCTTCTTCCAGGGGGCCTCCAGGTCGAGCTGGCTTTCCAGCAGCACAGACTCCATGATGGTCGAGTCCTGGAAGTAGGAGAAAAAAAGGCCGGCCAAAAGCAAAGGGAGCGTAATTCGGTCGGGAAGGATGCGGTGGTTCAGATCAATAACGATCAGCGCAATCAGCGCGGAAAAGAAAAGCAGGTTTAAAAACAGCGCCGGACTAAACCCAAACTTCCACAAGGCGGCGGCAAACGCCGCCGCAGTAAGAAGTTCAACCGACGGGTAGCGAAACGAAATCGCCTGACCGCAACCACGACAATGTCCCCGTAAAAGCAGGTAGCTTAGAACCGGTATATTGTCGTAAAAAGCGATCCGGGCGCCGCAGGCAGGGCATTGGCTGCGGGGAGAAACGACCGAACGCCCCTCCGGGACGCGGGAGATGACGACGTTGAGGAAACTGCCGACGGCTGATCCCAGCA
>JACQGG010000014.1 GCA_016199665.1 Acidobacteriota bacterium
ACTGGCGCTTTGCCTGGCAGGAGGGCTATGGCGCCTTCAGTATCAGTATTTCACAACTGAAGGCGACAATGGCTTACATCGAAAATCAGGAAAAGCACCACAAGAAGAGGACTTATCAGCAAGAATTTCTTGCGTTTCTGAAAAAGCACAAAATCGAATACGACCCACAATATGTTTGGGGGTGATGTTCAACCGTCCCTACGGGACTCGGCCCGAATGGAAGGCAACCCAGCGACAAATCGCTGGGCTAGAGTCAACTGCCCCTCCGGGGCAATTTTACCCAGCGATAAATTGCTGGGCAGGAGATCGGCTGGAACCGTATGCGGGCTTGTATCTCCAAGCCGAAGGTGAATTCAGCGAGAACGGGAAGAACGGAAAGAGCCGCCGAGTCGCCGTCTGCATCGGCCCGGAACATGGGACAGTCGGTCCGGAACTGGTCAAGGAAGCGGCTAAAGAAGCGGTCAAAGGGGTCGGATTCGATCTCCTGGTCGTTTGCGGTTTCGCTTTCGATCCTCACATTTCGGAGGAAGCCAAGCGATATGGAAAGCTGACGGTGCTGATGGCGCGGATGAATCCGGATTTGGCAATGGGCAACGAACTTCTCAAGAAAACAGGCGCCGGAAACCTCTTTATGGTCTTCGGGGAGCCCGACGAAGAGGTTCGGATTCTCGTGTCGATGGAAATAAAAGGCCCAAACCAATAGGCGCTTGACCTCAGCGACCTCTTCGCGTACTTTTCTTGAAACCAGAAAGGGCGAGTTAGATGATGGCGGCACAGCGCCGGGGACTAAGGCAGGGTGAGCTGAGCTTTTCCGACTCTGAGCCTGCCGCCGACCCGATTGAAGAATTCGCCGGGCCTGTCGAGTCTCCCAGTCCCGATACTGAGCACGGGGTGTCTGAACCGGCCGAATCAGCCTCGGCGCCGGCAACAGCCGGCCAATCCAACTCCATGCTGGTGGTCAGTGACGCCGGGGATCTCGATCCGCTTCCGGAAGGCCTGGAGGAATGGATGGAGCGCATCGGCCGGCGCATGTCCAATCCAGAGCTTCACCCTTTGGAACTCGCCCAGGGGGCGCTCCAGAAATACCCGGGTGACCCTTATGTTCTGGAACTGGCCGCCTTTGCCGGGTTGGTGGAAAATCGCCCTGACATCTGTCTGAGATACCTGCACCGCCTTTCCAAAAGGTATAGTCCGGCGCCAATTCTTCATTTCGGCCGTGCCATTGCCCTTGCCCAAAAGGGCGCGTGGGGCGCGGCCCAGGCGCTTTTTGACAAGCAGCCCGTTCCTCGCGGGCTTTACGGATATGTTTTTCCGCCGGAAGTGCCCAGGGAATGGGTACACCGATGGCTCACGGCCATTGCGAAATGGAAACCGGTTGCAGATCAGAAGCAGAAAAAAGGCGCATCGGCCGCAGCCCAACCGCACCGGCCCACCCGCCGGCCGGCAGGCCTACAGGAAAAGGCTTGGCCGCGGAGGAGTTCGGGGAAATCCTCACCTGATATTCAGCACCCGGATTCCGACGCGCCTAAAATGCCTCCCCTCCCTCTGGCAGTGGCTGAGATTCCCATCATGTTTCGTCTTCCGGACAAAGACTGCTACCGCGTGCTCGACGATGAAAATGCGTCAGGCGCCTTGACCGAATATCTGTTGCGGCTGGATATCAATCGCCTGGCGCTGCTGCAGGACTTTGACGAGCTCATCTGCATGCCCCAACTGCGCGGAATTGATCATTACAGCTACCAGGGTGACACGGCTAGAAAGGTTCTCCGTCAGTTTCGAGGGCGTGTGCTGCTGGCCGACGAGGTCGGTCTGGGAAAGACAATTGAGGCCGGCATTATCCTGAAGGAGTACTTGGTGCGTGGAATGGTAGAGCGGGTGCTGGTCTTGACTCCCCCGTCGCTGGTAGGCCAGTGGCGCGAGGAAATGGAGGGCAAGTTCGACCTGCGATTTGCCACGACTCACGATGGATTGCTCCAGAAGGATCCTGAGGCGTTCTGGTCGCAGCCGCGCATTATTGCCTCTATCGCCGTCGCCCGGCGCGAACTGCACTGGCAGTTCTTGTCCCGCCGGCCAATCGATATCGTAATCGTCGATGAGGCGCACCATCTGAAGAATCGAGGTTCAAAGAACTGGAGTCTGGTCGACAGCATTCAGAAGAGATTCCTCCTGCTGTTGTCCGCCACCCCGATCGAGAACAACCTGATCGAGCTGTACAACGTGCTGACGCTGCTAAAGCCCGGCATCTTCAAGACAGAGAGAGAATTTCGATCCGCCTTCGTGTCCGCGGAGAACCCGCGGGTTCCCGCAAATCCCGAAAGGCTCCATGGCCTGATGCGCGATGTCATCATTCGAAACACTCGGGCCCTGGTGCAGGTGAGGCTCCCGCCTCGTCACGCCGCCACAGTGACGGTGAATCCTTCCGAAGAGGAGCAGAGCTGCTACCTTGAACTGACTCGTTTGATTCGACGCCCGCGTGCTGAGGGCGTTCATCCCTCAGGGATGCACTGGCTGCTTGAGGCAGCCGGTTCTTCCCCGGCGGCCGCTGCCGCGGCGTTGGCCGGTTTTGTGGCTAAATCCCCGTCTGCGGGCTGGAGTGAGCTGCACGGCCGATACCTGCGGCTGCCCCCGGCAGGCAGCAAGATCCAGGCGCTGCTGAACATCGTTCGCCAAAATCCGTCGGAGAAGAAAATAGTCTTCGTTCGCTTTCGGGAAACGCTTCGGCTTCTGGACTCGATCCTGCAGGAGCAAGGTGTCGGGTTTGTCCACTTCGATGGGGAAATGCCGGGACCCAAGAAGGACGAGGCCATCAATCTTTTTCGTGAGCAGCATGATGTGCTATTGACCACTGAATCGGGAGGAGAAGGACGCAATATCCAGTTTTGCAATACGCTGATCAATTTCGATCTGCCTTGGAACCCCCAGGTCATTGAGCAGCGTATCGGGCGCATTCATCGGATCGGTCAGGCGCGCGAGGTATTTGTTTTCAACCTTGTCAGCCGGAACACGGTCGAAGAAGAGATGCTTCGCATCCTGGAGGAAAAGATTCACATGTTTCAGCTCGTCGTCGGGGAGGTCCAGTCAATTCTCGGAAACATCGAGGAGGAGCAGGATTTTTCCAGCCAGGTCTTTTCAGCATGGATTGAGAACAGCGGGGAGCAGCGCCGAGCCGCCTTTGATGCCCTGGGTGACCGATTGTCCAATGCCAGAGAGCGGTATGAGGCGGCTAAGGCGCTTGACGAGGAGATCTTTGGCAAAGAGTTTGGCGCGATATGAGAAGCCTGCGTGATGTGACGGCGGAAGCGTTGACTCTCGCCGGAGCCATCGTCGAACCCATAGCTCCCGAAGGACTGGAAGTTATGGCTCCCATGGAAGTGCGGCAGGCGCTTTCCATTCCTGAATGGTCGCGCCTGGGGTTTGGAACAGATTTGCCCGCCGGCGCCCGGAGGGTGGCCCTGGAACCTGACTGGGTCGCCGGGCTCCAAAGGCTGATACAGGACCGAGGCCGCTGTCTTCGATTGTCGCTGCAGCCGGCGCCCTCGGGGAAACCGCCGCACGACCTGGAGCGATCGGTCGCTCAGCAGATCACGCTTGAAAACGCGACCTTCCGGGTGAGAGAGATTGCCCCTGCTAAAACACGCTATCTGCTGCTGTCGTTTCGCCTGGCCGTCGTGTCCGATGAGAAAGCTGAGGACTTCATCCAAATGTGTGTCAACGAGTCCAACTCAGCTATTGCGGATTCTATGGTGGAACCGCTGCTGAAGCGGCTGGGAGAAGGGAACGGATGGAACTTGGCTGACGGCGGCGGCGCCGAGCTGCCACCGCCCTGGTCTGCGCGGCGTGTTGAAGAATATTCCACGAAGGTCCTGCCGCCGAAGATCAAGCTCCGGCTGAGCGCCGTTTTGGCCGGCATGGAACGCAGAATGGATCGCGATTTGCAGCGCCTTCATGCCTATCATAGCGAGCTCCGGGACCAGGCCCGCCGTCAACTTGATGCCAGGCCTGAAGGGAAGGGCGGGCCAAAGGATGCCAGGGGGGAGTTGGCCAAGCTGGATTGGATCGAGCGGGAATACCTCGCCAAGATCGCCGACACGCGCCGAAAGTACGCAGCGACTGTGGAAGCCCGATTGGAGCAGGTCCTCAGGCTTGAGACCGAGGTGTGGCGGGTACACGTTACGATTCTGCGGAAAAAGATGAGCCGCCCGATGCACGCTGATTTTTGCAGGATCTCCGGAACCCTGGAGCGGCTGCCCTGCGACTCCTGTTGGAACTCCAGCAAGACCTTCGTTGTTTGTGACGAGCAGTTGCATCTGCTTTGCCCGGCCTGCTCGTCGCCCTGCCCTTCCTGCGGGAAGACCTTCTGTCAAGCCTGCCGCGGGGCTCGCTGTCCCAGATGCGCCTGAGGATTTTAGAACGGGTCACTACGTAGGAAGGGCTCTACCTGCTTCGCGGTGCAAAATGAGTTTGACCGCCACCGCAGAGCCGCAGAGATCGCGGAGAACAAGGCCTCTGCCCCTGCTCTGCGCTCTCAGCGTCTCGGCGGTGAGCGCAAAAAAGTGATTTTTGCACCAGCCGTTCTTTCTGAAGAATCGGCCGGATCCGCGCGCTTATCGTGGCCGATGAAGTCAGGAGGTGTCAACTGCCAAGGAGCATCCTACCCTGCAAAGCGGTCTACTCACCTCCAGCAGGGAGAATATAAGAGTCGATCGTTCGCTCTATCATCTCCAGACGCGCCTTTACTCCGGCGTGATGGGTCGCAAGCGTCTGGACGGTGTCCTGCAGCAGGGCCTTCTCTCGTTGCAGCTCTGTGGTCCGTTTCGCCAGGGCCTGGACCGCGATCATCAGAATTCCCGCCATATCCGTGGAGGTGATCGTCGTCGGGGTTCCAACTGTGCCGACGCCGTCGTCGCCGAAGGCGGCGAAGAATTCCTGCGCCATGGGACCATAGTGGCGGAACTGTTTGGGGTCGTGCCCGATGAAGTTCCAACTGGTCAGGGTCAGACCGCCGATCTTCCGCAGCGTCTCTTCCCCATTCACGGGCTTGAAGTTCTCCTTCTGCGCGGCGTCGGAACTGCTGGTAAAGCCGACCTGCCCTTCGATGACCGTGACGGCGCCATTGCCCAGGCGCACCTTGTTGCTGGCATTGACGATAGCCCCAGCTCCGATGGCGGTCGCGTTGTTCAAGTTGCGCAAAGAAACATCAGCGCGATCTCCCACGGCCGTATTGTTGGAACCTGTGGAGTTGAAAGCGAGCGCAAGATAGCCGCTGGCGGTGTTGCCGTCGCCCGTGGTATTGGAGCTAAGCGCATCA
>JACQGG010000015.1 GCA_016199665.1 Acidobacteriota bacterium
CGTCCCCCGATCCCTGACCCTGACCCCCGATCCCCGATCCCTAACCCCCGACCCCCGACCCGAGTTCTCTCCTGAAAAAGTCCAGAGTCCGCTTCCAACTATCCTTGGCGGCCGCCTCGTTATAAACCTGGGGCCGCTCATTGTTGAAGAACGCATGTTCGGCGTTCGGATAGATGTGAATCTCGGCCTGCTTTCCGAGCTGTTTCAACTCCTTCTCCAGCCCTCGCACCACATCGACGGTCACAAAATTGTCTCTCTCGGCATACAACCCAAGCATCGGAGCCTTCAGATTGTTCAAGTCGGGCTTGATGTTGGGATGGCCTCCGTAGTACACAACGCAAGCCCCGACTTCAGAATTCTTGCAGGCTGCAAAGAGCGACAGCGCGCCCCCCATGCAAAAGCCGACTGTTCCCACCTTTCCCGAAGAATCGGGATGATTTCGAAGATACTGAACAGCGCCGCGCAAATCCCTCTCGGCTTCGTCGATGCGCATGCTCATCATCAATTTTCCCGCTTCATCCGGAGATGTGGCGCTCTGGCCGTGGTAGAGGTCCGGGGCGAGGGCCACGAATCCTTCAGCGGCGAACCGGTCGGCCACATCCTTGATGTGCGGTACCAATCCCCACCACTCCTGTATGACGACGAGGCCGGGTCCTTTGGTTCCCGGCCGGGCCAGATATCCCGGAGTCTGTTTGCCATTGGACTGAAATCGAACCATCTCTCCCATCAGATTTCCCTCCACGTGTGATCAACTTTCATCGGAAAGTGAGAACGCGGAAAGCAGAAAGCAGAAGGCGGATTGTGAAGTTTCCGGACAATTCTGAATACCGCATTACTTCAACTCTTGACACGGAAGGTAGCTTTCCCTCTGTTGCCCGGGTTCAGAGGTCGGTTTCATCCGAGCGTTATGGCCCTTCTCAGAGCTGCTTTCTGCTTTCCACCGATCTAGCGCCTGCCTGACAGCAGCGGACCGAGTCTACCGGGCGTACTTCTTCTCGACCTCTTCCAGATCTTTTCTCAAAACGTCATCCGCCAGAAAGCCGAGGTATTCGCGTTCCAAAGTTCCATCGGGGGCAAACAGGTAGCTGGTAGGGTAGGCAAAAATCTTGTATTGCTGCCCTATCCTGCCGCCGGGATCAAGCGAGATCGGATAGTCCATTTTCATTTCCTTCACGAACGTGTGGATGTCTTTCAGCTCGCTCTCTTCCGCAATGCCGATAATCTCAAAATGGCCCTTCTTTTCGCGATAAATATCCAGCAACCCCGGGATCTCCGCCTTACAGGGGGCGCACCAAGTTGCCCAAAAGTTGACCAGGACGATCTTGCCGCCAAAGTCGGACAGCTTGCGGACTTGTCCCTCCAGAAATGGGGCCTGGAAGTCGTGTCGGCCCGGATTGAAATCGACCGGCTTGAGCTGTACAGGCCCTGTGCTGACGCCCGCGCGGCGGGTGGAAAGCACCATCGATTCCGGGTTTAGGAATGCCAGCCTGGAGGAGATCAGAGCGAGCTGATTGGTGAAAATCAGAACCCCAATCAAAAGGAGCAGCACCCCGCTGGCAATTTCGACTTTCCGAAGGTGAACGCGGATTCTCTTGAACGCCGCCAGGAATTGATTGAGAAAGAGCGCTGCGAGGATAAAACCCACTCCCAGTCCAGCGGAATAAAGCGCCAGCAGCAGGATCCCGCGCGACAGCGTTGCGCTGACGGCGGCCAGTCCAAGGATGGCGGCCAGAATCGGACCCACACACGGAGTCCACCCAAAGCCGAATAGAACGCCCGCGAGCGTCGCACCCAGAAAGCCGCGCGCGCTTTCCTGCCCGTGCACGCGCTTGTCGTAAAGAAGGAAGGAAAACCGATAGAGGCCGCTGAGGTGAACACCCAGCAAGATGATGATGGCGCCCGCAATCTGACCCAAAAGCTTCAGATGCGCGCGCAAAAACCCTCCCACAGCGGTGGCGGCGGCTCCCATCGCAATAAAAACAAGCGAAAAACCGACTACGAACGCCAGGCTGTTCCAGAACGCAATCCAGATCACGCTCCGGCGCCGCTCCTGCGTCAGGTCATCAAACGAGAACCCGGTGATGAAAGAAAGGTAGCCCGGCACGATGGGCAACACGCACGGCGAGAAAAAAGAAAGCGCGCCGGCCAGCAGCGCAGAAACCAGCCCAATATCGATCCCCATAATGTACTTTATCTTCTCACTTTACAGGCTGCGGCGCAAAGGACATTCTAGAAGTTAGCCGCTTCTTCGGCTTCGTCCTCCGCCTGCTGTGACTGCTCGAACGCTTCCTGGCAAGGGGTGCAGCGCGACGCCCAGGGGACCACTTCCAGACGCCGGGCAGGAAGGACGCCGCCGCAGTCAACGCACCGGCCGTAATCTCCCTGGTCGATGCGCTGGAGAGCCGCTTCAATCTCCAAAAGCCGGCCTCGCTCCACGTCATTCAACTTGTAGAGGAACTCCTTGGTATAGCTGCTCAAAGCGATGTCACCACTGTCGCTTGGCTCGGCGCAAATCTCTTCTGCGCGGCCGTGACTCGTGACGCGGTGAATTCGGGCGAGGATCTCGTTGCGCGCTTGTTCCAGCTTCTGTCGCTGCTTCCGCAAATGGACCCTTTTGTTCTGCATTGACTTCCTCCTTCTGCCCTGCCGGTGCGACCTCCCACCCGGGCGCACGTGACAGGGGGAATTTACAATCAAGTTGGATTCATTTTTTGGGAATAAGTTCTAAGAAAAATTTCATGTGCCGGATCAGGTGAGCTTCTGCCCACTGTTACCGGCCTGATTACATTGGGTTTACGCAAGTTGGAAACCTTTTCGCCTGCGGGGCGCCGCGCGGTGACATGGCCGCCGGGGCAAGCACCCCAAGTCCTCCGTTTACGACGCGACTCTTCCGAAATACAATGAGAAACAGGGGCAAATGGCCATGTCAAAGTGCTGGTATTTCAGCATTATTATCGCGACTGTCGCGGCGGCCGGATGCGCCACACGAATTCCCGCGATCCAGAAACTTCCAGTCGCTGCGGAGGATGCCGCCAGGGCCGGCGTCGTGGCGCGTGACGGAGATCTCCTCATCAGTCGGGGCGAGACCTACGCCGCGCTCCTCAAGTATCTGGACGCGGTCAAACTGGATCCGTACAGTGAGGTGTTTCACAATAAGCTGGCAATTGCCTATACAAAGTTGAACTACTACGACCGCGCGCTGGAGGCGATCCGGAGAAGCCTTGGACTGAGCGGCCAATACCCGTACGGTTACAATACGCTGGGAACTATTCAGATGTTGCAGGGCAAGCGTTCGGCCGCCCTCCGGAGTTTTCAGCGAGCCATTCATCTGAGCCCTGGGAACGCCTTCTTCTACCTCAATCTGGCCAGCGCTCACCTGGAGAAGAACGAAGGCGACAAGGCAATGGAGGCGCTGCGCCAGGCGTTGGCGCTCGATCCCGAAGTCCTGACCCGGCAGGGGGGCATCGGCGTGCAATCCGCTTCCGTGCAGTTCAGCGGCAGCAATCAAAACTATTTTCTTGCCCGCCTCTACGCGGAACGGGGTCAGGACCAGCGGGCGCTCGACTTTTTACGGAAGGCGCTCTCGGCCGGTTTCACCGACGTCGAAAAGCTCTGGACGGATCGGGAATTTGAAAAACTGAGGGAGACGCAGGAATTCAAAGATCTGCTTGAGGAATTCGGGATCACAGACCGACCGCGGCCAGGGCGCGTCTCCTGATCGGCTTCACTGGTCCCCAAAGACGATTCCCACGGCTTTGGCGGTCCTGACGATCTCCCCGTCGGGGTCGACCTGCTTTGGTTTCTTGATCGCGTCCTTGAGCGCTACGGCGGTTATTTGGTTGCAGGAAAGGCTCACCATCCTCCCAAACTGCCGGCAAGCGACCAGGTCGACTGCGGCGGCCCCGAACCGAGTCGCCAGGAGACGGTCAAACGGCGTCGGGCTCCCCCCGCGCTGGATGTGGCCGAGAACCGTGACACGCACTTCCTGGTTTGTCCGGGCGGCGATGAGATCTCCAACTTGCTGGCCGATTCCTCCGAGCCGCAGCGCTCCACCGTCACCCTGTTGCGGCAGATACACCGCGCTTCCCCCGACGGCATAAGCTCCCTCCGCCACGACGACAATGCTGAATGCGTGGCGGTGGCTGCGGCTGCGCTGCATGATCTTGGCACACACCTTCTGAAGGTCAAACGGGATTTCCGGAATCAAAATCACGTCGGCACCGCCGGCGATGCCCGACACCAGCGCAATCCAGCCGGCATTTCGACCCATCAGTTCGATCACCATGACGCGATGATGGCTTTCCGCCGTGGTATGAAGCTTGTCGATTGCGTCAGTGGCCGTCACGGTAGCGCTGTCAAAGCCGAAGGTAACCTCGGTCGCCGAGAGGTCATTGTCGATGCTCTTAGGAATTCCCACCACCGGCGCGCCTTTCTGATGCAGCTCGTTCGCAATGCTGAGCGTCCCATCCCCTCCGATCACAATCAATCCCTGCAGATTGAGCTCCTCAATTCGCCGCAGCACATGCGCGGACCTGTCGACCATTCGCAGCGTTCCGCGCCGCATTTCGGGATAATGGAATGGATCTCCGCGGCTGGTGGTTCCCAGGATCGTACCCCCGCGACGAAGAATTCCCCGGACGTCCGAGAGTGTGAGCTTTCGGGGCGGTTCGGCCTCGATGAGGCTGTTGAACCCTTCTTCGATTCCCACAACTTCATAGTCATACTTGGAGATCGCCGTGCGCACGACAGCGCGAATGACCGCATTCAAGCCGGGGCAGTCGCCACCACCGGTAGATACTGCAATCGTCTTACGGTTCTTTGCCCTCATGGCGCCAAGCAAAAAGTCACAGGAGTCCAGAATACCAGAAACCTGATATCCTGATGCGACGGGGAAGAGGATGAACGCATTGTATATCCTGCCAGACACTCATCGACTCAAGACCACGCTGGACACGTTCATCGAAAACTTTCAATACCGGGCCCGCCTCGAGCACGATCCGATTTGGTTCGTCCGCGGCTGTCCTCGGGATGAGGACCGTGAGATTGCAGCTCTTTTTGCCGCCGTGTTCGCCTACGGAAATGTTGCTCAGATTTTGGGAACTCTCCGGCAACTGTTCTCGCTGATGGACCCTGGCCCGTACCCGTTTGTGATGGGCTTCTCCAGTTCCGATGCCGCGCGCTTCAGGCGGTTTTATCATCGTTTCAACACGGGACGGGATGTTATTGCTCTTTGCCTGGCCCTCAGAAAGACGCTCGAAGAATTCGGTTCGCTCCAGAACCTCTTTGTGGCCGGCAACGACGCGCAGGCGCTCACCATCGAACTGGGGCTTTCCACGTTTGTGCAGAACTTGCTGCGTCGGGTGCCTGCCCAAGTCTACCGCCGCCGCTCCTTGCCGGCGTCGGCAGGGGTTCGCTTCCTGCTTTCATCGCCCGCTTCGGGCAGCGCCTGCAAAAGAATGAATCTTTTCCTGCGCTGGATGGTGCGGCCCGGACCGATCGACTTTGGGCTGTGGAAAAAAGTTGCTCCAAGGCAACTGGTGCTGCCGGTTGATACGCATATCGCCCGTATTGGACGCTATATCGGCCTGACTCGCCGGGCCAACATGGGGTGGAAGACAGCGCTGGACATGACGGCTTCCCTAAGGACGCTTAATCCGCAGGATCCGGTCCGCTACGATTTCGCGCTCTGCCACCTGGGGATCATGCGTGGCTGCCCGGCCAAGTACAATCCGGCCCAGTGCGCGTCATGTCCGATTCGGGAGGTTTGCACGCTGTAGGGAAATTCGTCATCGGTCCTGCGCCGACAGCAGCGCCGGGTTGAGCTCACCGCGGAGACGCCGAGGGCGCAGAGGCGGCGCAGAGAAAAAACCTCCGCGCATTCTCTGCGAACTCTGCGTCTCTGCGTTGAGGACGGATCCACTGCCGTTCAGAACCAGACCTTGGGTTGCGGCTACGCCGCGCGAAGGCCCTGAGGTGGCGGCCGAATCCCTCTTGTACCGCGACACTAATTTCCAGAACCCAGGCCCAGCAGCCGCGCCGCGTTCCCGCCCAACATCTTGGCGGCATCCGCCGGGGCGGCCTGCTGCCTGATTGACGCGATATAGCCTGGCATTGTCATCGCCTCGGGGCCGGAAGAGGTGGTTGCGCCGGTAAAGTCCTGAGGATAGTCGGTCGCAAACACGAGTCTTTCGGGTTGTATCCCGCGCAGTGCACAGTGGAGGGCCAGGTCCCCCCCTTCAAATCCGGCCATGTCGAAATATAGCATGTCAAAATACTCGCTGAATGGGCGCTTCAGGGGCCGGTCAAACCGATAAGCTTTCTTGACCAGGCGGTCCTTGATGGCGGAGATGCCGCCGCCGAAATGGCCAATCACAAACTTTAAGGAGGGAAATGTCTCCAGGACTCCGCCTGCGATCAGCCGCGTCGCGGCCAGGGCCAGGTCGAATTCCCGGCCGATGATTCTTCCAAGATCATGATCTTCCGCCAGCGCGTAGCCCTTTGGCGCCATCGCCGGATGCACAAAAATCGGGACCTGCAATTCAGCAGCGGCCTGGTATATCTGGAAAAACTCGGGTGCGTCCAAAGGCCGGCCGAAGATCTGGGAAGTAAGCGTCATTCCCTTCAAGCCGAGTTCGGTCACTGCCCGGCGCAGTTCCGCCACCGCGGAGGCCGGTTCGTTGGCCGGAACATGGGCCAGTCCCACAAAGCGTCCCGGGTAGGCTTGCTGGGCCTGCGCCAGCCTGTCGTTGATCAAACGGCAGTCGGCGGCCGATGCATCCCAGCCAAGCAGGCACGACAACGCGGCCACGTCGATACCGGCTTCATCCATATCTTTGATGTGGATGTCCAGGTCGTAGAGCTTTTCGTGAAGGGTCACCTTGGGCGAGGCGCCGTCCCTTACGACGACCTTGCCGCGTCCGGTCGCGCCGCTCCGCGCGGCCAGTTCATAAGGTACGTAATGATGCTGGAAGTCGATAACCAAGTTTCCATTGCTGCCGGGTCGTTTCATTTTGCATCCTTTCCGCTGGTCCAAGCCAGGTCCATGGCGCATTATCGCAGAGGATTGGCGGCCGGGTCTACCCGGTATCGGCCCCGGCGACTTTTCGCTCTCTTTTGAAAAAGATTGGTAATTCCAAAATTGATCGAACAGCCGTTTAGCTATCAAGCAAACTCCCGCCTGATCTGGAAAAGCGGGTCGTTCGATTTTCCTGACTTCGGCCCATCCTGGCTTTTTAGATTTAAGTTTAAAGAGGCCGCCAAAAGGGGAAGCGTCGTCAAGCCATGCGACACGCGCGCGGACCGATCCTGTTGCCTGCAAGACGACCCGAATCGGCCCCCTGCAAGGCACGTCTGGGCGCTCTGATCCCCTTTGCCGCCCTCTTGACATCGCTGCTTCTGGCGATTGCAACAGGCCGGGCTCAGAATGACTCAATGTCAATCATATGACTCAATGTCTATGACTCAATATGACTCAATGTCTGTCACCTTGTATTGTATGACTCAATGTATGACTCATGACTCAATGTCTGTCACCTTGGGCATGGCATTTTGTCCTTGCGGGCACATAGTTACGATATCGCGGGCCACGTTTTCGTCCTGCGATTCGGCAGCGACAGTCTTCCTGTTCTGCTCCGGGAGCTTTGCCCTGGCTTCTTGGTTATGGGTTTCCCAGTCAAGGAAGTGGCACACAGAGCCCTGTGTCCGGCAGCCTGTCAATGGCCGAAGGGGGATTGGAACCCTTAGGAGCCGGATTTGAACCCTTGGGAGCCGCACTGCCGCCATGCCGGAAGAGACCGGCTTGAGAATTCTTGCGTGGGA
>JACQGG010000018.1 GCA_016199665.1 Acidobacteriota bacterium
ATGTCCCACCAAAGCTGGGTACGCTGGCCGAAGACCACCCCGATGCCGCGGGTATAGGCGGTGCGGTCGCGGAACGGAATGAATCCATTTGCGACGACGGCGCCGCCGGTGGGCACGAGGATACCGGTCAGCATCTTGATCGTGGTCGATTTGCCGGCGCCGTTCGCTCCAATGTAGCCGACCATTTCCCCTTCATTGATGGAAAAGGAAATACCGTCAACCGCGGCCAGGTCCCGGTACTCACGCACGAAGAGATTCTGAACTCCTCCCCAGATCCCTTCGCGCCGTTCGTAGGTCTTAAAGACCTTTCTCAGGTCTGTTACTTCAATCAGCGACATCAACGTTGGGGGCTTTGCAAAGGCCAAAAATGACAGGCCTGCGCTCCGGTCTTCTTCAGAGCATCGCCCGCCGCATATAATAGCGTAACCTGTGACGGGCCTGGAGCCCGGGACTCAGAAGTGGGAAAAAACATGGAGCAGGAATTTCGGCTTGGTGAACCTCGCGTGCTTCGCGGTGAAATTTTTTACGGATTCTTCGGCAACGCAACAAGTGCCGCTTATCGGCCCGCGCCCAGACCATGAGTCCTGTCGTTGAGTGTGTGATGAATTTCAGCGAGGGGCGGGACCCGAAAGTGATCGATCAGATTGCCGGCGCGATCACTTCGGAGCCGGGCGTCACGCTGCTGGACCGGCAAAGTGACTTTGACCATCACCGCTCCGTCATCTCCTTTATCGGCGCTCCTGCGGCGGTGGAGGAGGCTGCGGTTCGGGCATGCGGCAGAGCGGCCGAGATCATCGACCTGAGGCGCCATCGGGGCGAACATCCCCGCATCGGCGCCACCGACGTGATTCCTTTTGTGCCGCTTCGGGCGGTGACGCTGCAGGATTGCGTGGCGATCGCGCGCCGGGCGGGAGAGCGCATCGCGCGCCAGTTTGGAATTCCCGTCTATCTGTACGGCGCTGCCGCGGCGCGGCCGGATCGCGAGAACCTGGAGAACATCCGCCGCGGAGAATTCGAGTCGTTGCGAGAGGAGATTGTGACGCAGGATACGCGCATCCCGGATTTTGGAGAACGCAGGCTGCACCCTACCGCAGGGGCGACGGCTGTGGGGGCCCGCGATCTGCTGATCGCCTACAACGTCTATCTGGACACGGAAGAGGTCGCCGTTGCCAGGCAGATCGCCTCCCAGGTGCGTTCAAGCAGCGGAGGATTGCCGTTTGTCAAAGCGCTGGGCCTGGCGGCGCCGGCCAGAGGCCACGCGCAGGTTTCCATGAATCTGGTCAATTACCGGCAGACCCCGATGCATGCCGCTTGGGATGCGGTTTGCAAAGCTGCCGAACTTTTGGGAACAAGAGCGGTCTCCAGTGAGATTGTCGGCCTGGTTCCGGAGCGAGCGCTCTGGGCTGCGGCGCAACACTGTTTGCAAATTGAGAACTTTTCGGAGGGTCTCGTGATCGAGCATCGTGTCCGCGAATCTTCGACTTGCATCACGGATGAACGCAGCGAGCAATACATGCAGGGTCTGTTGCCTCCGCGGGACGCAGTTTTGGCCGAGATGGAGACGCAAGCTGAAAAGCGGTCGATCCCCATTGTAGGTCCGGTGGTCGGCCGTCTCCTGTATCAGTACGCGCGCCTGATTCAGGCGCGCCGTATTTTTGAAATGGGCTCCGCGATCGGCTACTCAACCATCTGGTGGGCGCGGGCGGTGGGCCCGGGAGGGTGCGTTCACTACACGGATGGCAGCAGAGAGAAGGCCCAAGAGGCGCGCCGTTACTTTGAACAGGCGGGCGTCGCGGACCGGGTGGAGACGCGGGTCGGCAACTCCATCGATCTGATCGATGCGGTTGCGGGGGAGTTCGACTTGATATTTGTCGATGTGGACAAGCATCAGTATCCGGACGCTTTTCGAAAGGCGATTCCGCGCCTGCGGCCCGGAGGGCTGCTGATCGCGGACAACGTGCTCTGGAGCGGACGAGTGGCCCGCGGCGAAACCGATGCGGACAGTGAAGGAATCCGGGAATTCAACCGCCTCCTGTACGCGTCCCGGGAGCTGTTGCCGGTCATATTGCCGATTCGGGATGGAGTTGCGGTCGCAGAAAAACAGTGGCCGGGTCAAGGAGCATGAAACCCGGCGACGGGTTTGCGCTCACCGCCGAGATGCATGGTGTTCTTCTTTTCACTGACAGCCCGCCCTCCACTTGTATTCTTGCCCCTGTTCCCTGTTAACTTGGATGCTGCACATTGTTCTGATTGAGCCTGAGATTCCACCCAATACCGGCAACATTGCCCGGTTGTGCGCCGCCACAGGGTCGATGCTGCACCTGGTGGGCCGCCTTGGCTTTCGCATCGATGATCGAACGCTCAAAAGGGCAGGGCTTGACTACTGGCCGCACGTTCAGATGCTGCGTCACCCCAACTCGGCCGCCTTCTGGGAAGAGGTGACACAGCACAATTTCTATCTTTTTTCAACGCGCGGACGGCATGTCTACACCGAGGTCGGATATCAGGACGGCGACCACCTCATTTTTGGACGGGAAACCGCCGGCCTGCCCGCAGAGGTCATGGCCAGGCATGCCGAACGCTCTCTGTGCATCCCCATGGAGGGGCCGGTGCGCAGCCTCAACCTTTCCACAGCAGTTGCCATAGCAACTTTCGAAGCGCTGCGCCAAATCCGGGGAGCGGGCTGGCGCGAGGACGTGCACTCAAGACCGAAAGTCGGAGAAGACGGCGAAAAACTGTGAGCGAGCCTTGGCGCGAGACATTGGCCTTCCCGGCAACCCCCGTGCTCGTTTGCCGGCGGATGCACTTGGATTATGATACCGGCTAGGGACAAATTTGATGGAAGACGAAGTGCTTAACGCGCCAGGGGTAGATCCTGGCGCGCTTGAATCCGCCGATCAGGTTCTTCTGGGTGAAGTAGAACCCAAAGGAAAGCTGGCGCTGGTTGACAGGAAGCAGTTGGCGCGGCTGGATCCGCTGCGCCGCTACCTCCTGGAGATCAGCAAGTATGAGCCGCTGACGCTTGAGGAGGAGCAAAAGCTGACACGCCTGTTTTCTCAGAGCGGCGATGCCAAGATCGGCGTCAGACTGGTGACCGCCAATCTGCGCCTGGTGGTCAGAATTGCGATGCTCTACCACCGGGTCTACTCCAATATCATGGACTTGATCCAGGAGGGGAATGTTGGCTTGATTCAGGCGGTGAAGCACTACGACCCTGACAAGGGTGCACGCCTCCCGACCTATGCCGGTTACTGGATCAAGGCGTTTATCATCAAGTTCATCCTGGACAATTACCGCATTGTGAAGGTTGGAACCACCAATGACCGCCGCAAGCTGCTCTTCAACTTGCGCAGAGAAAAAGATCGGCTGCGGGCAGAAGGGTTTGATCCCACACCGCAACTGCTGGCGCAGCGTCTTGATGTCAAGGAAGCGGATGTGATTGAAGTGGAAGCCGCCATCAATTCGGCCGACGTTTCGCTGGAAGATCCGGTTGGCGAGGAGGGTGAGATGCGGGTGATGGACCGGCTGGCCGGCGCGGAGGAGATGATTGATGACCAGATCGCACGCGGCCAGTTGAAAGAGATTCTGAATGAGAAACTCAGCGAGTTTGCACGCGCCTTGGGAGAGCGAGACCGCGTGATTCTTTTTGAGCGGCTTGTGGCCGAGCAGCCGAAGACTCTCCAGCAAATTGCGAACCGATACCAGGTGACGCGCGAGGCAATCCGAGTCGCCGAGAAGAAGGTTCTGGGGCGCCTGCGCGAATACATGAGGGATCAGCTCGCAGCGTTCCGCGACGTCGACTTCAGCGTGAAGTAGGCGGGAGGCGGTCAAGTATGGAGTCGCCCCCGCCGCGCCGCCGGCCGTCAAGGACTACAGGGGTGACCCGGCGCGGTCGCTTTCTCGGGTGGCAAGGGCCGATTTCAACCGCCTGATTTTCGAACGAACGTCACCGTCGGAGTCTCCTCATGGATGTCTATGGGAGGACTGTCCCCTGGGCAACCTGCGGGTCTTGAGGGAGAAATGTCCTGCAGGTAGTGGACACCATTTTTCTCCGTAACCGTGAAAATCAAGTTTTCCGGAAAGGCATTTTCGAAGCCCTTATCCGGGTAAAGTTGCAGCCCAATAGCTGAAACCCGGCCCCCGACCCCCGCCCCCCCACAC
>JACQGG010000188.1 GCA_016199665.1 Acidobacteriota bacterium
ACCTCTTTTTGAAAATCCATCCGACCGGAACTTCGCTCCCAGGCTGGGATTGGCCTGGGACCCTTTCGGAGACGCCAAAACGGTGCTGCGGGGCGGCTTTGGACTGTTTCACAACCAGCTCACGAACCGCTATTGGAGCCAGGTATTCGCCAAAGCGGAGGGTTTTGCCAACCTGGTTCGGATCGCCAACCCTCCCTTCCCGATCACGTCGTTGAGCCAACTGAATGTTCCAGTGGTGAGCCAGGTATTCGCCTTCCAGTTCGATGGAGTCAAGACGCCTTATATGATGCAGTGGAACCTGACTGCGGAAAGGGAGTTTCTGCCGGAGACGGTCTTCATGGCGGGATACGTCGGCTCGCGCGGGGTGCATCTTCCCGTCAAAAGCGATGTCAACATCCCGGTTCCTGAGATTCGTCCCGACGGCAGGCAGTTCTTTGCATCAGGTCTGCCCCGGAGAAACCGGAATTATGGAAACGTGAGTCTGATCGAGACCGCCGGGAACTCCTTTTATCACTCCTTCCGTTTCTCGGTCAGAAGGCGGCTGGCGGAAGGTTTTCAGTTCCAAGCCAGCTACACTTTTTCCAGAACCATTGACGAGGGCAAGGGAGAGATGGAAATGTCCTACAGCGGCAGCCCGAATCGGCCGCAGGATCCATTCAACAAACTGGGAGACCGGGGACTATCGGAAGTCGACGTGAGAAACAACTTCGTGCTCAACTGGTCTTACGCGCTCCCATTTGGCCGCCACCTCAGTGGAGCGGTGGGCCAACTGGCCAAAGGCTGGCAGATCAACAGCATTGTCACCATGGCGGCCGGGGCTCCCTTTTGGGTGGGGCTGAATTTTGACCAGGCAAGGACTCTGGACTTTGACGGTCTTCGACCCAATCTGCGGCCGGGAGCGAGCAACAATCCTATTCTGGGCACGCCTGACAAGTATTTTGATCTGTCCGCATTTCAAGTACAGGAGCCGGGATTTTTTGGGACCCTGGGACGCAACACGCTGATCGGACCCGGCCTGGCCAACGTCGATTTTTCATTGAGCAAGAACTTTGACCTGACGGAAAAGGTGGATGTGCAGTTTCGCGCTGAGTTCTTCAATGTTCTCAATCGCGCTAATTTTGACGCTCCCGCCAGCGGTGCAACCGCCTTTAACCGCTTCGGGGTGTCCCAGGCCCAGGCGGCCACTCTGACGCAGACCACGACGACGTCACGGCAGATTCAATTTGGTCTAAAGATTCTTTTCTGAGAACAAAGGAGGGGCTTGCTGTGTCAAAACGGTTACTGACAATTGCCTGCTTTGCCTGCGCAGTGGCGGTTGGGTTTTATATTGACTGGAGCGTCAAGAATGGGGCCGGGAAAGAAGAGAGGGGCTATCCGGCTCCTCGCCTTCCGCGCTACCTTTTCAAAGAATTCACCGAAGATGAACTGACGATGATTGCCAGGGGCCTGGCCCGCCAGACCGAGACGCGCAATGGACGCCTGGGCGTACTCAGCCAGGGAGAGAAGGGACTGATCGTCCTGGATGAAGACCAGGACATGAAGATCATCCATGCCGCCATCAAGGCGTTGCGCGAGAGAGGAGCGGATGCCGACTATATCTACGACTATCAGTTGTTGGTGAGTGAAATGGGGATGACCGAGGAGCAGGCCCGAGGGAGGGCCAGAGTAGGCGGAAGGCGGGGCGCCGATGAGCGGGCCATGGATGCCGCAGGCGCGGCCAAAACGAAGAGCTCGATCTTCTCAGTCCGGGAAGGGGTGTTGGAAGCCTTGACAGGCTATGGCCCCAAGTATTTTTCCAAGGAGCTGCTGGCCCGGATGCCGGAAATCAACATGGAACGGCTCGGACAAAATGAGGTGAGAAGGCAGCTTCTGGTTCCCGCCCTGAAGTCCTACATGGATAAGCATCCGGAATACCGCTACACCTTTGTGGGCTTTTGGTCGAGCGGGCCTTTGCGCCGCATTCTTTTTAACGCGTTGGGAGATCGTTTTCAGGAAGGCTGGCGCTATCCAAACATGCGCAGCCTGGTTAGCGACACTTCGGCTTTTCCGGCGGATTTGTGGCGGGCCCTGGAAGAGAAGGTCATGGAAGTGATTCCCTGGATCGAAGAGGTTCACTTCACCGACGGGGAGGGAACCGACCTTCGCTATTCCGTGACTCAGGCGGACGGGGAGATTTGGGCGACACGGCCCTATTTTCAAGACTACATCATGATGTATCCACTGCAGGCGACGGCCGATATTTACTTGTATGCGGATGTGTGGAAAGCCAAGCGCATCAAGCAGCATGTGGCCCCGCGCTCTACTGGAATCATCGTTGGCTCGGACAATATCACCGGGTTTTATCCCACCATGAGAGTGACCGTCCAGGACGGGATCGTCCAGAAAGTGGAAGGCGGCGGCCGGGTAGGCGACGAGATGCGGACCTTCCTGGAAAAGAGATATCGGGAAGCCCAGTATCCTTACTTTCCCCGACCCGGTTTCCTGTACGTGTTTCAACATACTATCAGCGTGAATCCCAAAGGAGTGCGGGACTATCAGTCCATCGGCCCCGGTCGCGCGGGCCTGATGGAATTTGGTTTTGGAGCGGAAAGCACGATACCGGAAGTCGTGGAGTATGCGGAGAAGAATGATTTGCCCCTGTGGCATCGTTTTCACATGTCTCAGTTTTTCCCCACCTACGAAGCAAAATTGAGGGGCACGGATGAGGCGGTCAAAGTGACCGACAAGGGGCACCTGGCGGCCCTGGACGATCCAGAGATTCGCGCCCTGGCCAGCAAGTACGGAAAAGCCGATGAGATCCTGGACGTGGATTGGGTTCCCGCGATCCCGGGCATCAATGTGCCGGGCGATTATGCCAAAGATTACGGAAACGATCCGGGCGCGTACCTGAAGAAGGAATGGCAGCAGATCGAGGAGGGGAAATATCCCCACATGATTGACAAGCCCATGCCGATCTACTGAGGCGATTCCGGATCTGACCGGGGTCAAAGGGCGGGGTCACCGGAGAAACTATCGGGGAGGATATGCGAATGCGAGGAACGCGAATTGTTTGCTTTCTCTTGACAGGATTTCTTTTCTGCGTCGCGGCACTTCAAGGACAAAGCACCGGCGGGACGATTTCCGGCGCGGTCAAAGATGAGACCCAGGCTGTTTTGCCTGGGGCGACGGTCACGATTACCAACCTGGAGACGGGAATGAAAAGAACCGTCGTCACCGATGACGGGGGACGATACCATGCGCTGAATTTGTCGTTGGGGAAGTATGAAGTGAGGGCGGAACTGCCCGGGTTTCAGACGACCATTTGGACGGGCATCGAACTGACCATCGGCCGCGACGCCATCGCGGACCTGGTGCTCAAGGTTGGAGAGGTGTCGGAAACGGTGACCGTGACTGGAGAAGCGCCGCTGGTGGAGACGCGCAAGGCGGAATTGGGTGAGCTGGTAAGCCGGGAGAAGATCGAGACTCTTCCGTTGAACGGACGCAGCTTTCAGCAACTGGCGATCCTGCAGCCGGGGACTTCCATCAGCACCAAGGCGCGCTCTGATGCTTCCCGAGGCCGCGGGATCAAGGTCAACGCCGCCGGCACTCGGCACCAGTTCAATCAATTCCTCCTGGACGGAATGGAGACCATGGATGCGCGCAACACCACCCCGGCCAGCATCGGCGGCACGCTGCTGGGGGTGGAGGCGGTGCGGGAGTTTAAGGTTCTCACCAACAACTACAGCGCCGAATATGGCCGCAATGCAGGCGCGGTGATCAGCATCAGCACGCGCTCGGGAACCAACGAATTTCATGGTTCGGTTTACGAATTTCACCGAAACGACAACCTGGACGCCAGGAATTTTTTTGATGCCGAAGATGCTCCCGAATTCAAGCGCAACCAGTTTGGCTTTTCCGTTGAGGGACCGGTCCGGCAAAACCAGACCTTCTTTCTCTTTAACTATGAAGCGCTGCGCGAGGGCTTGGGAGTGACCAAAGTCGGTCTGGTCCCGGATGCGGGTGCGCGACGGGGAATTTTGCCGGGCCGCGCGCCGTTTACCGTCGACCCCAAGGTCAAGCCGTATCTGGATCTGCTGCCGTTGCCCAACGGACAGAACTTTGGCAATGGGGTAGGCGAGTTTGTCTGGTCCCGGGCACGCCCCACTGTGGATGACTATTTCACCGCGCGATTTGACCACAGCTTCTCCGACGCGGACTCACTCTTTGTCCGCTACACTTTCGATCAGGGGGATATCCAAGATCCTATGGATCTACCCGTTGTGGTGGCGTTGGAGAATAATCGCGCGCAAAACGCCGTTATTGAAGAGAATCGGATCTTCGGTCCTCGTTTGCTCAATCAGTTTCGGCTTGGCTACAACCGCTTTTTCCGGTTCGAAAACGTGGATTTTCTGGTTTCCGTTACCCCCGAGATGAGTTTTATCTCCGGCCGCCGGATGGGTACAATCGCGGTTTCGGGTATCACCGGCCTGGACGGCGTTACCAATGACCCGAAGCTCGACCTGGGAAACACCTTCGAACTGGCCGACAACGTCACCTTTACCAAAGGGAGCCACGATTTGAAGTTCGGCTTCAGTGGAAAGCGCTTTCAATATCGAAGGGGAGCCTTCATTCAGATGGGGGCAGGTTATCAATTCGCCTCCCTGTTTGAATTTCTGACTTTAGGGAACATCGATAGAATCCGGGCGTCGGGCCTGGACCTTGTGGAATTGAGGGATATGCGGCAGAAACTGTTTGGCTTTTACCTGCAGGATCAGTGGACACTCCGCCCGAACTTGACCCTGAGCCAGGGACTCCGATACGAATTCATAACCATTCCGGAGGAAATCCATGGAGCCCAGGGGCACCTGCGCGATCCCCTGACCGATACGAAATTCAACATCGGCAAGGATGCCAGGATCTTTTCCAGAAATCCCTCGCTGCGGAACTTTGCCCCGCGCATCGGCATCGCCTGGGATCCTTTTGGCCGCGGGACCACGTCGGTGCGGACCGGCTTTGGCTTCTTTTTCGATCAGGTGCTCATGGCCGGCTATTCCGATAATATCGACGACGTACCGCCTTTTCGGACGGAAGTCGATCTAAGAAATGTTCCGGGACAGCTGTTTTTCCCGAGAATACCTCCCTCCGAGCTTCGGCCTCTGATTGGAACCGTAGGTTTTTCTGATCCCAACTTGAGCACGCCTTACATGATGCACTACAACCTGAGCCTGCAGCACGAATTCCCTGGGAGCACTGTGGTCACGGCCGCCTATGCCGGATCCCGCGGTACGCATATTTATCGGAAGAGGTCGATCAACATGAGGAGGTTCGAAATTCGAGAAGGGGGGGCCAAGTTTTTCCCGGTGGGGGCGCCCCGGCTGAATCCGAATTTTGCCACCATGGAGATGAATTCGACCGATGGCAACTCGTTCTTTAATTCGCTGCAACTGGGAATGAACAGGAGATTTACTGCAGGATTTGCCGTGCAGTTTTCCTACACATTCTCCAAATCCGTCGACGACATGTCCCAGGTCACCGAGAGGACCTATGTTGCCAATCTAACCCGTCCCGCGGATGGCTTCGATCGCACCGATAACCGCGCTTTGTCGGATTTCAACACCAGGCAGTCCTTTGTGGTCAACAGCATCTACGATCTTCCGCTGGGCAAGGGAAAAAGACTCCTCTCTGAGTCAGAGGGATTTTGGGGAAAGCTGATCCAGGGATGGCAGGTGGCCGGGATATTGGCGGTCGCTTCGGGCGCTCCGTTCAGTGTGGAACTTGGCTTCGATCGCGCCAGATCCCTGACAAGCGACGGCCAGCGGCCCTTGCTCTTGGGAGGAAACAACAATCCGACCCAGCCGGGCAATCCGGACTCCTACTTTGACGTGTCCGCCTTCGGGCTGCCGCCGGCAGGATTTTTGGGAGGACCGGGCAGGGTGGGAAGAAATACGCTCATCGGGCCCGGCCTTGCCAACCTGGATCTTTCTCTGCTGAAGAACACCGCACTGACCCAGACGGTGAGGCTGCAATTTCGAGCTGAGGTTTTTAACGTGCTTAACCGGGCGAATTTCCAGACCCCCGGAGCAACTTTGACGGGCGGGGCGCGGCCGCTCGATTCTCAGGGAACGCCCCTGCCTCAGGCGGGAAGGGTCACGGAAACGGCGAGCACTTCGCGCCAGATTCAGTTTGGTTTGAGGCTGGTTTTCTAGGGCACTGTATGTAACAACAAGATCGAGGCCGGTCTATACTGATCGGTGTTACGGAACGCAGTGACGACAGCCGCGTGTCCGTCACCACTCCCGTGTGCTCGGATCGAGTGTTTGCTGTCACAGGGTTATGTAAGACTCATTAAATGGCAGCCGGGGCCGTAGACCCCCAAGCCGCGCAGCGGCGATCAAATTGTAGCCGGGGGCGTAAGCCCCCGGACAGGCGCAAGGCCATTACAAGCCGCGTAGCGGCGCCAGAATTGTAGCCGGGGGCGTGAGCCCCCGGACAGGCGCAACGCCATTACAAGCCGCGTAGCGGCGCCAGAATCGTAGCCGGGGGCGTAAGCCCCCCAGCCGCGCAGCGGCGATCGAGTTGTAGCCGGGGGCGTAAGCCCCCCAGCCGCGCAGCGGCGAACGAATTGTAGCCGGGGGCGTAAGCCCCCCAGCCGCGCAGCGGCGATCGAATTGTAGCCGGGGGCGTAAGCCCCCGGACAGGCGCAACGCCATTACAAGCCGCGCAGCGGCGCCAGAATCGTAGCCGGGGGCGTGAGCCCCCCAGCCGCGCAGCGGCGAAAGAATCGTAGCCGGGGGTGTGAGCCCCCGGACAGGCGCAACGCCATTACAAGCCGCGTAGCGGCGCCAGAATCGTAGCCGGGGGCGTAAGCCCC